>CAZLQN010000080.1:0-4096 GCA_964561735.1 Hadarchaeota archaeon (SeqCode)
CGGGTCATGCGGAAAAGTCACAAGAGAATTTTTCACTTATTTGTGCAACACAGCATAAAGCCCAAAAGCTATTTAAACACAAAAAACGTTAATTAAAAGGGGCAAAAATCAGAAAAAAGGTATATTTGGCGTTGAAAATGTAATAAAGATAAAAAAAAGGTTTAAAATCAAAAAATAGAACAAAAAAGGTTTAAAATATGAAATCTGTGGCGACAGAGCTGTTTAAAGAATTTCGAGAGCACAGCGTCAGCGAGTTCTTCCGCAAGAATGCGGCGATGCTCGGGTACACCGGCAAGATCAGGTCACTCACCACGATAGTGCACGAAGGCGTGACGAACGCGATCGATGCGGCCGAGGAAGCTGGCGTGCTGCCATCGGTCTTGGTTGCGATAAAAAAAGTTGATGAGAGCCCAGAACATTTCAAGGTGATCATAGAGGACAATGCCTCTGGCATCCCCGAGAAGTACATCGCGGATGTTTTCGGAAAGATGCTGGCCGGCACGAAGTTGCATCGCCACATGCAGAGCCGGGGACAGCAAGGGATAGGCATCAGCGGCGCGGTGATGTTCTCTCAGATAACGAGCGGAAAGCCGACTATGGTAACGACATCTGAAGGTGATGGTGAAATCATCAACGCAGACGTCATGATCGATGTCGACAAGAACGAGGGTAAACTTCTGAACGGGAAAAAGTCGAAGGGCGATTGGAGGGGGACGCGGGTGGAGCTTGAAGCAAAGGATGTCGCCTACGTTCGCTCTCGCTACGGACCATTCAACTACCTCAGGATGACGGCAATCGCCAACCCGCACGTCCAAATCACTTTTGTCGAGCCAGACGGGACGCTCACCGTTTTCGAGCGAGCGGGCGATAAAATTCCAGATCGCCCGAAGTCGATGCCTTTGCATCCATGGGGAATAATGTCGGACGACCTCCTCGCGTTGACCAAGCACACCAAGGGCAGGACCATAGGCAGCTTCTTGGTGACTGAGCTTTCCCGTGTGACAAAGGGCAAGGTGAAAGAGGTGCAGAAGCTCTCGGGCATAGACATGAGCAAGAAGCCGTCGGAGCTCGACTGGGAGGGTGCAGAAAAAATTGTTTCCGCGTTCAAACAAATCAAGTTCATGGCTCCGCCGACCGAAGGCCTTCGCCCGATAGGCGCGGCCGATATAGAGAGAGGCATGAGGCAGATCCTCAATCCAGACTTCGCCTATGCCACCACTCGTTCTCCGAAGGTCTATCGCGGCGGTTTGCCGTTCATCGTGGAGGCGGGAATAGCGCACGGTGGCTCCGCCGGGAAAAGCGTGGAAGCGGGAGTGGCCGAGGGTGAAGAAGCCGAGACCAGTGGCTTGGAATTGATAAGGTTCGCAAATCGTGCCCCGCTGATTTTTGACCAGGGTGGTTGTGCGATAACTGCTGCTGCGAGAAACATAGACTGGCGCCGCTACGGAGTCGATGTGACGGCTGCGCCGGTGACGCTTTTCGTCAACGTCGTCTCAGCCTACGTGCCATACACATCTGCAGGCAAACAGTCGATCGCCGATGAGCCAGAAGTTTTCAACGAAATTCGCGCGGCAATAATGGATGTCGCGAGAGAGTTGAGGCAATATCTATATCGAAAGATAAGGACAAAGGAGCGTCAGCAGCGCGCGGGGATATTCGAGCAGTACCTGCCGGTCATCGCCAGAAAGGCGGCGCATCTCGCGGGCAAGAAGGTGCCTGAAGTAAGTAAACTCATAGAAAAAGTAGCGGGTGTCAAAATTGGTGGTAAAGAGCAAACGTCAGAAGAAAGCTGATGAACAACTAGCGGCTTTCGGGGCGGAGATAGTAAAAGACATAGTAGATGTCAGGCCCCCGAGGCTAAGAGTGCCCTCAAGGAGCACTTCGAACATTTTTTACGATAAGAAGAACCGATACTTCGTACTCGGCGACAAACATGGCATCCGCTCGGCGGCGAACGTGAAACAGGTGAAAAAGATCGCCCAGACCTTATGTGTGGCTGATTTTTGCAAAGAGCTCATAGACACGAGCAAGTTTGCGACCCTTCGTGAGATGTACTACACGGCTGAGGGCTGGGACGCTGGGCCATTTAACAATCAGGGCGAGTCCGACGTGATAGTAGAAGACCTCGAGTCGATGTTCAGCGTGAAACGCGAGGACCTCGGATTGGTGCCAGAAGAAGATGGGGCGGCGGTCTACGGTCAACTCGTCGTGAAAGAGGGAGACGCAGTCATAGACGCTACGAAGGCCGGGCGCGGCGGATACACCATTCCACCGACGATCGATGATGTCGAACTCACAAAATGCAAGGCGAAACGCGTGATCGCGATAGAGACGATGGGTATGTATCACAGGTTCGTTCAGGAGCAAGCTTGGAAAACGTTCGATGCTTTGATCGTTGGTCTGAAGGGGCAGGCCGCGAGGGCGACGAGGCGTTTCCTGAAGCGAGCGCACGATGATTTGGACCTGCCAGTTTACATCTTCACGGACGGCGACCCGTTCGGCTTCCACATCGGTATGGTGATAATCTCGGGGAGCGCGAAGCTCGCGTATATCAATCACGAGCTCGCCGTGCCGGACGCGAAGTACATCGGGGTGACGGCGAGCGACATAGTCAACTACAAACTGCCGACCGACAAGCTTCGCGAGCTCGACATCGCTCGCCTGAAACAGCTTCAAAAGGATCCGCGCTACAACACAAAGTTCTGGCAGGACGAGATAAAGAAAATGCTCGAGATAGGTAAAAAGGCCGAGCAGCAGGCCTTTTCGAAGTATGGTTTAGATTATGTGGTGAAGGAGTACCTGCCGGCCAAGCTCAAGGAAAACGAATAGTAAAACACTTTAGAGGGTCTTGCGCATTCTATTTTTGGTGCCGGGGTAGCTCAGCAGGTAGAGTGCCCGGCTGTTAAACGTGAGCATGGATGAAGAACGAACCTCAAAAATATGGACGACATGCTCGCTTACAGCAACCGGGCGGTCAGAGGTTCGAGTCCTCTCCCCGGCGCCATCGGGTGGGGCGTTTGAAAATATTGCTGCTCTCACGGAAAGATGTCGAGAAAATTGTCTCGATGCGCGAGGTTATCGAGGCCGTCGAAGAAGCCTTTCGGGCGAAGGGGCTCGGCAAGGTTCAGATGCCACCAAAGTCCTACATCTACTTCAATCGCTTTCAAGGAGACTTCAGGGTAATGCCAGCTTATTTGGAGGACACGGGTGCAGCCGGAGTTAAGATTGTTAATGTTCACCCAAAAAATCCACAAAAGCATGGCTTGCCAACGGTGATGGCCACAATATTTCTTCTGGACCCAAAAACTGGCGCCCCGCTGGCAATCATGGATGGAACTTGGATCACAAACATGAGGACCGGCGCTGGCGGCGCGATCGCGGCAAAATATCTGGCCAGGAAGGACTCGCATGTGATAGCGATGGTCGGAGCTGGTGTTCAGGCGAGGACGCAGCTGATTGCTCTGAACGAAGTGTTGGACATTCGTGAGGTCAGAGTCGGCGACGTCGTAAAGGGGAAGGCGAAAAAATATGCTGAGGAGATGGGCAAGCTGTTGGGAATTGAGATAGAACCAATGGCGGACGTGGGGAAGGTCATCGAAGGGGCCGACGTTGTGGTGACGGTCACAACGGCGAGGGGCCCGATAGTCAAAGACGAGTGGATCTCCGAAGGCATGCACATCAACGCGATAGGTGCAGATGCCCCTGGCAAGCAAGAACTCGACCCAGAGATATTGAGGAGAGCGAAGATAGTCGTTGATGATTTGAAGCAAGCGTTGCACAGCGGGGAGGTAAATGTGCCGCTCTCGGAGGGCATCATCGCGCGAGGAGATATCTACGCCGAATTGGGCGAGGTGATAACAGGAAGGAAGCCAGGCAGAACTTCACGAGACGAAATAACAATTTTCGATTCGACCGGTCTTGCGATCCAAGACATAGCGACTGACTGGAAGGTCTATCAGAAAGCGAAGAAAATGGGGAAGGGCAGAGAGGTAGAGTTGTTGTGAACTACCACCCTTTGAAAAGGGTGGCTTCCGAGGTCGAACATTGAACGACGCTGCCAAGTTCGCTGGATGGCAATGCCCCAGTTACGGGCTGG
>CAZLQN010000081.1:0-4032 GCA_964561735.1 Hadarchaeota archaeon (SeqCode)
AGCAAGTGCCTCGTCAATGGTCTTTGTGGAATCGAAGAACATTTCCTGTAAAACCTTTGGTGGAACGCTCGACCCCGCAACGATGACTTTTGCGTGCTCGAGGACCTTCGCCACCATGTACGCACGTTGTTCGCCGGCCTCGAACTCGATTTCTTTACCTTTTTTCACAGCTTCGCTTGGCGTGCGCGAGCGCCTGAGCAAGTTCTCGAATGCGGCGTTCCCTGTGCCCTCCGGGCAGGGCGTGGCCAGTATAATTATCCCCCCTTCTTTTACGGCCGGCTTCGATGCGAAGTAAGCGTAGGTGAAGCCGCGAGATGATTGATAGAGATCAACATCTTTTGGGTGTCCGACTCCGAGCACGAGGATATCGGCTCTCTCTGGGATTTTTTTGACGTATAGTTCGCACGCCAGCTTTGCTGCTTCTTCAAAAGATGCGGTCGGATCGCCAGCGAAGCATCGCACAAGTTTATGCTCGGCGTCAAGCACGACATTTACCGCAAACTTCAGATTTGTTTTGCCCGCTATCTCGACGAGTTCTTGATGGAATGGGTTTCCTACGAGACCACACAGGCGCTTGCCTTTTGCATCGATAAATTTTGGCTGGTGGACATGCGTGATAGTTTGAATCCCCGCAGCGCCGACCGCCACTAACTTGCGCCCGCCGCTGAAACCGGCGTACTGATGGGGCTCTACCACACCCACGGCGATCACAAAGTCGGCACTCGCTACTTCATTGTTGATAAATATTGGCCCGCCGGTACTTGTTTTGCCTAAATATGCGAGTTTTTCCTCATCAAACGGTTCATTATTTATGACTCGAACCCTATCCAAAACACCAAATTTTTCTTGCATCTCTCTCTCGGTCATCGGCCGGTGTGCCCCAGTGCCAACCAAAACAACGATATTTTTTAGATCGACGCCCGCAGCTTGTAGGTCATCAAGCAACATCGGCAGTATGATATCTTCGGGGCACGCCCTCGTGTAATCAGTCACCACTATCGCTATTTTTTTGTCAGACCCAGCAAGTTTCTCCAGTTCCTCACCGCCGATTGGATTATCCAATGCGCGCCTGATCTCAGCAACCGGATTTTGAGCTACTTGTGCGTGGCTGGGCTCGATGATGCCGATAAGATTTTCCTTTGGAACATCAAATTGGATGCGACTTTTGCCGAAAGGTAAAGTCACTTTAATCACTTTGACACCAGAACGACTTATTTATGGTTGAAGTTTAAATCTGCCTAATGTGGTAGCGTGCGGAGCGATGAAATAAAAGAAGGTTTGGAGCGAGCGGGACACAGGGCGTTGCTCCACTCATTGGGTGTGACTAAGGACGAACTCAATAAACCATTCATTGCGGTTGTAAACTCATTTTCAGAAATTGTACCAGGGCATGTACATCTGCGCAGGTTAGCAGAGGCAGTCAAAGCTGGCGTTCGTGCTGCAGGCGGTGTGCCTTTCGAGTTCAACACAATAGCGATATGCGACGGTTTGACCCAAGGCCACTCGGGCATGTGCTATTCGTTACCTTCCCGCGACTTGATCGCAGACTCGATCGAGCTTGTAGTGGAGGCCCATAAATTTGATGCGATGGTCATGTTGCCATCCTGTGATAAAATCGTGCCAGGACATTTGATGGCGGCAGCTCGTCTCGGCATTCCAACGATAGTCGTGACGGGCGGGCCAATGTTGCCTGGATATTGGAGAGGTCAAAAACTGACACTCGTCGATGCTCGCGAGGCTGTAGGGCGCGTGAAAACAGGAAAACTCAGCGAGCTTGAACTTGCGGAGATAGAACAGGTCGCGTGCCCGGGCGCGGGCAGCTGTGCGATGATGGCAACGGCGAACACCATGGCGTGTGTGACGGAGGCCCTCGGTATGAGCTTGCCGTATTGTGCGGTGACCCATGCGGAGGACGCGGCGAAGGACAGGTTGGCTGAAGAGAGCGGACGTCAAGTCGTAGAACTGCTGAAGAAAGACATAAAGCCGAGTGACATAATGAAACCTGAGTCTTTTGAGAATGCTATAACCATAGATGTCGCGCTCGGTGGCTCCCTCAACACGGTGCTTCATTTGCCTGCGATCGCATCTGAGCTAGGAATAAAAATATCTCTCGAGAAATTTGACGAGGTAAGCAGACGCATCCCGCATTTATGCGCTCTGAAACCCGCTGGACCGCACACCGTGCTCGACTTTGCTAAGGCTGGCGGCGTGCCGGCGTTGATGAAGCAGCTCGAAAGCATGCTCAACCTCAGCGTCCTTACCGTGACTGGAAAAATGTTGAACAAAAATATCGAAAGAGTCAAGGTGTTGGACACAGAGATAATCAGATCTCTATCGAAGCCGATCAGTTCTGAAGGTTCAATCGCCGTCCTCAAGGGTAATTTGGCCCCAAATGGTGCAGTGGTGAAGCAGGTCGCGGTCAGCGCTAAAATGAAAAAGCACGAGGGCCCAGCCCGCGTTTTCGAGTGCCTAGAGGAGGCTTTGAATGCGTTGGAAGCCAAGGAGATCAAACGAGGCGATGTCCTTGTCATTCGCTACGAAGGGCCGAAGGGTGGACCCGGGATGCGCGAGCAGCACATGCTCGCCTCGCTGCTCATGGGGATGGGGCTCGGAGAATCGGTTGCGTTGGTGACCGATGGGCGATTTTCAGGATCGACCCGCGGCCCAATGATAGGCCATGTTTCTCCCGAGGCTGTCGAAGGCGGGCCAATAGCAGTTGTTCGGGACGGAGATCGTGTTCGAATCGATATCCCGAATAGAAGGCTGGAGCTGTTGATATCAGATGAAGAACTACTGCAGCGCTTGCACAGATGGCGGGCCCCAGCTAGAAAGCTCAAGGGCTACTTGGCGAGATACGCCAAAATGGTGGGAACAGCTGGTGAAGGCGCTACGCTACGGTAGGCGTGCAGCAGCTCAACAATTTTTCAGAAAGCGCAGGATAAAAAACACGATTTTGTGGCTGAAGTTTTCTATTGCATCCTTTCTAGCGTTCTTCGTCTTGAGCGTGGTTTTTCATCCCACTTCCTACATCACCGGATATTATCTTCTGTTGCTAGGATAGCCCCACCCCTCCTCGTTTAACGTCACATAGGTGGGGGATCTCTCGCTACCGGAAAAGCCAGCAACAGCGTCCACCCTGGCCAGGAGATACGATCCTAGATGCCCGGTGATCGCCAAGCCCTGCGGTTTTCTAACGGTAACCGTGATGCCGATCATTTCCCCCGCGGTGGCTTGAGTCGGCGCATTTATCAGTTCTATCGAGATGCCAGAAATCTGAGCATGCCCCACGTTTGTAAAAAGCAGTATTGCTATCAGGACTAAACACAGCGGCACAACCGCTCGCTTCATAAAAGTCAGGCCGCGCATTTTACCATTTTAACTTAATTTATCGTTAATTTTAATTTATTGAAAACAAAGGGTGCCAAGCATGTCTTTCTAAATCAGCGATATTGTTAGATAATACATCCCGATCGCGAAAATCGGTAAACACACATACAAAAGCTCTTTTCGTTTAATCAAGACCGTGCATTCGGCTAGCACTGCCGCAACGTTGAAAATAAGTGCTCCAGTGGATCTGTTTCCCGACGCGGTATCTGATTTCGCAGCCAACTCAAGGTTTGTTTCATATGCATCGTAATAAGATTGCGCTTTATTTTCTGCGTTTTCCGCCACACCAATGTAAAAATTTGACATCGCCAATGATGTATATCCTAAATTGTCCAAATAGCCCTTCACATTCTCGTTGTTCTCTCTATCAGCATACGCAAAGTACATCCCAGCTTGTGTAAGATATGTTTGTGCTTGTACCCGCGCGGTGGATGCCTCCGTAGAGGATTCTAATCTCAATATCATCGCACTAAGAGCCGTCATTTTTGCATCGTCTGCTGAGCCACCAGCCTTGCCAGAGGTGATCCAGCAGACTGCCGCGAACGAGGAGGCGATTACGGCCAGTATCGCTGCCGCATTGGCAATTTTCTCCAGATATTCTTTCTGTGATTTTTTCGCCATGTAGAAACCAATTTATTGCTGCCT
>CAZLQN010000082.1:0-2175 GCA_964561735.1 Hadarchaeota archaeon (SeqCode)
TAGCGCTGGATAATCTGGTTTTGTTTCAGTTTGCCTCGAGCGATATCGTCTGCGCACCTCCGTAGGTTTTTTTTAATGGGGTTCCGAATTTTGCTACCTCGACCAGCGCCACGTAGCATTCGGCGGTACTGGCTAACCGCAGGCTGGGTGATGCCGAGCTTCTTCGCTACTTCGACTTGATTTAGATGATGGCGCTCAATTAACTCCTTTACCAGCATTGCCCTAACCGTCGGCAGGACATCTTTAACCGCAACTTCGCAGGGGGGCCTCATGATTATCACTTAACACTGTTATAAAAACTTTTTTAACTTTTTGGTGCTTTCACCAGCTTGGCTTCTGCCAGTAAAATGAGGCCCATGGCTGCGTCTTCCTTGGAAGGGGCCTCCGTGGTGAAAAACAGCGCAAGATATCTTGCTGCCCGCAGGGAGTTCTCCGACTCATCGGGAGATTTTTGCGCTTTTTCTAGATTGGCGTACACTTGGTGCAACAACTCAGCATTTGGAAGTGCATCGACCTGCACAACCACTTGCTCTCCCAAAGCACATTTCCCACACTTCCCGGACGCGCAGTTGAGGGTCGGTTGCTTGCAGACTTCACATATGGCGGCGCCCCATATCAAACGGGAAACGGAATTCGCGACTCTCAAGATTTCATCGCGGTCGAGCGCTCGCTGAATTTTCAACTTTCCATTCTTGAATATGCTTATCTCCCTACCCTTCCACTTAAGCTTCGCCACGCCCAAACTCGGGCTGCACTTCAGCTCTGCAAAGCGCCTCCGGTGAATCTCGAGCAGCGAGCAAAGCGTTTCTGGGTCGATGAACTGGCCAGCGGGTTCCTTGGTGAGCTCGATGTCTGCCATTAATTTTCCTCGCTCGGACGCGCATGGCTGAACATACATGATGGTCTCCTTCCTGACCTTGACCAGCTCTGAGACCTCCATCCCCCTCGACAACAGACACTCCTCTTTGAACTTGGAAACGAGGAACTCGGCTGTCCCCGGTTTTACCATCCCCAGCACCTCACGTCTCGCCCGGTTTCTTCTCGCACCTTCTCAACCATAATCCGGCACCCCTAGCTCGCAAATCAGCAAACATCTCCGCGGCTTTAGCCGCCTTTCTATCGAGGCATATCTGAGGAGTGACGCCTTGATACAACCACTCGACGATACGCGGGACTTGAAGATTGCCGCCATACTGTAGCGTGTAGGTAGCCTTTCTCCTTACATCTTTTTTTATTTTAGTTTTTCTCAAATTACATTCTTTCATCAACGTCTGCTGTACCACGGCGAGCAGTGGAAATTGTCCTGTTATAAACCACATCCAGTCGCCACTACAGCGTTTAATAAGCGCACCATCCCCATCCCAGATACCGCGGACGAAGTGGTTTCGTAATTCGGGGGTAAGATTACTAAACCTTGATAGTTCTCCCGGATAGGAAACTCCATGTCTGTGTAGTTCACCTACTAGTTGATTTGACCTTATTTCTATCCAGCACGACGGGTGTTTTTCCGCACAAACGTGTACTGGGTGGTTGCTTTTTATCTCGTTCAACAATTTATGTAAGTGTTTCTTGTCGCGCAAAGCCAAATTGACTCTAAGCGCCGAGTTTCCGTAACCATTTTTAGGCCTTAAATGTGCATCAGCAACGAGAAACCCCAAAAAGTAAGCCTTTCCTGGGGTGTCGATAATGTCAAAATGAGAGTAGTCTGCATGGTATTTTCGCATGGCCTCATGGAGTGACCTACGTGGGACTTTGTACCGCTCCAAAATCCGAAGTATAGTTCTTTGGCCCACCCCATACTTTCGCGATAGTATGATAGAACTCGCACCAGCCAAGTACTCTTCACATATTTTTCCATCGACTTTGTGGCCAATCTTCATTTTTATCACTTTACACATCTCGCAATACGAATACTTGATTATCCAACTCTGGCGCCACTGTTAACTTTCTTTCTGTACTCCTGCAGCGCCCTTTTTAAAGTTCGATATGCGAGCACGGCGCAGTGCATCTTCAGCCCGGGAAGACCGCCAAGGTTATCCGCGATTTGCTTGATGGTGATTTTCTCTGCCTCATCGACGGTTTTTCCTTTTACCATCTCCGTTGTCATAGAGCAAGCGGCGATGTTCGCGGCGCACCCGAAGGAGAGGAACTTCGCGTCTACAATTTTGTCGTTTT
>CAZLQN010000082.1:2275-3971 GCA_964561735.1 Hadarchaeota archaeon (SeqCode)
GCTCAGCGTGAACCTTATGGACCCATGGGCGACCTCGGGCTTGACTCCTATAGCAGTCAGGACGTGGCTTGGTTCGAGCTTTCGCGTCGAACATGCGGAGCCCGTAGCGACCGAAATCCCGTTCAGATCTAAGTGGAGCAATACCGACTCGCCCTCCACTCCCTTGAATGAGTAGTTCACGTTCGCAGGGCTGCGTTTCTCCCCCTTGGGCCCGTTAAGCACGATGTGGGGCACGCGCTCCTCGATTCCCGCAATGAGCTTGTCGCGCAGCTTCCGCATGTGCTCGACATGGCTATTGAAATTTGCAAACGCTAATTCAGCCGCCTTGCCGAAGCCGACAATTGCCGGGACATTCTCGGTGCCTGGCTTCAGCGGGAACATGGAAATGTAGCCGTAAGACATCGGCTTGATCTGTGTATCCTCTCGCACGTAAAGCGCACCAACGCCTTTAGGGCCGTGAATCTTGTGGGCACTCAGGCTCATGAGGTCTATGCCCATCTTTTGCACATCGATTGGGACTCTCGCATACGAGGCGGCGGCGTTCACGTGGAAATATATCTTATGTTTCTGCTCATGCAACATCTTTCCTATCTCCACTATAGGTTCGATCGTGCCTATCTCATCATTGACTTGCGCCACGCTGACGAGAATAGTTTTTTCGTTTATCAGCTCTTGGAGTTGTTTTAAATCAACGAACCCCTGAGAGTCAACGTCTAAATAATCCACTTTGAACCCCTCTTTTTCAAGAATTTCACACGGCCGCAAAACTGATGGGTTTTCGATCTTCGTCGTGATTATGTGGTTGCCACTTTTTCTATTGGCGTGAGCAACACCTCTGATGGCAAAATCGTTGGCCTCTGTCGCGTTCGATGTGAAAGTTATCTCTTTTTGCTCAGCGTTCAGGGTATCAGCTATAGTTTTTTGGCTCTTTTCCACGGCATCCGCAGCCTCTTGCCCGAGTGAGTAAAGAAAGAGTGGATGTCCAAATTTCTCGGTGAGGTACGGCAGCATGGCGTCGAGGACCTCTTTAGCTACCTGGGTTGTTGTGCCGTTGTCTAAGTAAGCTCTCATCGCCACTCCTAATGTATAAGGGTGTTATATCATTAAGAATATTTGGTATTGTCCTAAAATAGATAGCTTAATATAGATCCACGTTTTCTGTCTCTCTTGGTGGTGATTATGGTACGACCAAGAGGAAGAATAGAGGTTACATGTCCGAACCCGGACTGTGACTATTTTGGCAAGGAAAAAGGGAAAGATATCATCAGAAAGGGGAAAAACAGGGCAGGGCATCAGCAGTACTACTGTTTTCACTGCAGGTCTTATTTCGTCGAAACCAAGGGGACCCCATTGTACCACAAACATCTGACTGAGGAGGAGATAGTTGGAATCTGCCACCTGCTGGTGGAAAAGAACGGCATCCGCTCCATCGAGCGAATAACGGGCCACCATCGGGACACGATTGGCCATCTGCTTGAGGACTTGGCGACCCACGCCGTGCCCATGAACGACTACCTCCTGCGGGAAATCGAGCTGGGTGAGTTCGAGGTGGACGAGATGTGGACCACAATTAAAAAAAACAAAAGAAGGTTGAGCGCGGAAGCCTTGAGGAGTCTCAGGAGGGTGATGCGTGGGTCTACAACTGCATAAAACGGGCATCTTACCTCCACGTCGCGTACGCCGCCGGAAAGTGGAC
>CAZLQN010000083.1:0-3964 GCA_964561735.1 Hadarchaeota archaeon (SeqCode)
CGTCAAAATGATCGCAATGCGAAAAGGCATCGGCAACCTTCTCGCGGAGGGCAGCCATCGCGCGGCCCAGAAAATCGGCAGGGGCGCAGAAAAATATGTGATGGCCATCAAAAAGCAGGAACTTGCGGGACAGGATGGACGGGCACAAAAATCGATGGGGCTGGGGAACGCCACCGCGGCGAGGGGCGCCGACCACCTTTACGCATTTCCTGTCCTGGATGAGGTGGGCTTCGAGAAAGCGATAAAAGAGCGATTCGGCGCAAAATATCTGCCGGAGATGGGAGAAAAACTCAACCCCAAGTACAAGGGGCTGATGGTCAAGGAGTGTGAAGATTTCGCGGTTGTGGTGGAGTCAGTCGGCATCTGCAAGTATGGAACTATGATCCCGCCGACTTTCTATTACAAAGATGTTCTCAGGGCGATGAACGCCACCACGGGGATGGGGCTGACAGAGCGAGAGCTGCGCAGGATAGGCGAGAGGATAGTTAACCTCAACCGCATGTTCAACGTCCGCGAAGGCATCCGGCGTAAAGATGATACCCTGCCGGAACGCCTGCTAAAGGAGCCATCGCCGGAGGGGCCGCCGAAGGGCCATGTCGTCGAGCTGGACCAGATGCTAGATGAGTATTACAAGCTCCGCGACTGGGACCTCAAGACAGGACTTCCAGCTGAGAAAAAACTCAGGAAGCTTGGCTTGGAGTTCACGACAAAGGACCTCAGGCGAGCGAGAAAAAAGCGCGGGTAAACATTATTCTCTTTTTGTGCTTGGGTGATAGGAGCTTGGCCTTCGCATATTGTTAAGAATAGAAATATGTCTACTTTCGTAAACAACCTATTTATAGAGTCTACGACAACTAATAGTTGGCCGGAACAGAAGCCTGCAGAGGTGGCCGAACCGAAGTCTACGGACAACGGGGAACCGCGGAAAAACCGGGGCGAAAAACCAGGGAAGGCCGCGGAAAAGCGCCTGGAAGAAGGGCGTGAGGCAACGACTGCGGGAGAAAGGCCCCAAAGTGAAAAAGCGACGAGCGACGGAAGTGGTCGAGATCCCGAAGTTCGTTGAAAGAGTATGCAGAAGGGCCCAAGTTCCGGCCATTTCGTTTTTAAGGATATAAAAATCAAGACTGCACGGTTTTTCCCCTTTTTATTTTTTATTGGCGTTCAAGCGAGGATCGGCAAGCTGGCTGGGCAACTGGTTGAGATGCACAGAGACAGGGCAGACATGACAGCTGATAATGAAGGTTTTCGGGATTTCCTGAGGGTTTTACAAAGGTTTACAATTAGCAATGGATATACTTTACGGTTCTTTGAAAACTGCATCTTCGGCTTTCTTGTGCTCAGTGATATCCTTGAATACGAGAATTAGTGAGGAGGGTTTCCCTTCCGAATCTTTCATAACCGATGACGTGAGGATTACGGGAACCTCCCGACCATCCTTCGTGAAGAGAGTAATGGTTATGGGACTTGGAACTTTGCCCTTCATACTGGCCTCCAAGCTCTCCATGGCTGTTTTCAGGTCTTCCGGGTTAACATTTTTTTTCGTCAAATCAGCGGCATTTTCCCCGACAATTTCATTTTTTTTATAGCCCATCATTTTTTCATAAGCTGGGTTAATTGAAGTTATTTTTCCATCCATACCGACTAAAACCAGCCCATCGCCCATGGCATCAATAATAGCTGCCCTCTCCCGTGCCGCCTCTGCCTCTGTCTCTGCTCTTATTCGCTTCTCCTCCACCCGCTTGCGCTCGGTGATGTCGTGGAAAATTCCTTGGATAACTTTTTTTCTGCCTAATTTAAAAGTATTTGCGCTTATTAACACAGGGATCCTAGTGCCGTCTTTTCTCATCACAACGACTTCCTTATTAACAGTGCCATCGTGTCTTACGTCATCCATAAATCCTTTTTTAGTGCTTTCCACGTCATCTGGCGGGTGCAACTCTGATTGATGCGCGCCGATGAGTTCGTCTCTACATTTACCGGTAAGTTTCTCTGCCTTTTTGTTTGCATACAATATTTTTCCAGTTTCTGTATCACATATAAAAACTGCGTCGCTGGCGTTCTCAAACAATGTATAATATTTTTTCTCAGACTCTCGGAGTTCTTCCTCCGCCTGCTTGCGCTCGATGATTTCCCTAAACAGCTTGCGCTTGATCATTTTTGTGTCTATGGGCTCCACATCCAATTCCCTTGTCCTTTTTAGCTGTTCTTTGGGCAACCTGCGTCTAATCTCCAGAAGGAACTCGTCGAACATATTAACAGGGATCTTCGCTCCCGCCGCCTCCTTGTGACCCCCTCCCCCGCCGCCAACCTTCGAAGCGCTCTCCTCGATCAGCGAGGCGAGATCTACGTCCGATTCCTTATGCCTCCGCAGGCTCAGATAAACGCTGTTCTCCTCCCGACGAGACGCTAGGCCTACGTCTACGTTATCGAAATTGGTCAGAATGGTAGCAGCTGAGCCTGTGGCCTTAAACGGGGGGTCCCTTATGAGCATCACATACTCACAAATCTTCTCAGCGTTCTCTTTCACGTACTTCTCCAGTGTCCTCTGCCGCCTTATAATGTAATCTGCCTCTACGCCCATGATGGACATCTGATAGGGCCATTTGCCTTGGGCGAGTTCTTCGACCACTCCCAGTTTAAACGAGTCCTTGGCCACCATCAAGGCCCATTCCAAAAACAATGCTTCTGGATAGACTCTCCTCTCGCCGTACCTTTCAATTAGCCCCTGCATCCGAGGAGTTTTCTCTTCATAGTCTCCTACTGCCCCTAACACTGCGATGAAATCATAAGAAGCGTCAGGCTTGAAGAACTCCCATGCGAGCTCGGAAGTGCTAGCATTCGTTCTGTGCACAATCCTGTTACAAGCTAGGCTCCTTTTGGTCAATCCTGGAGGGCGAATGTGATGGTCGATGTAGATAATGCTGGAGGTCTTGGATAGCTTTTGGAACGCCGCCCGCGCCTCAGCTTCTTTTGTAGTAGCTATCCCCAGGTCCAAAATAATGACGCAATCATGTTTAGACAGGGAGTCCAACTTTGATACGAAGTCTGAGGGGTTTGTAAACTCAACTTCTGCTTTGGGATAAGAAGTCTTCGCTATCGCCGCCGCGCATACACCGTCAACATCCCCGTGTGTTAAAATCACCGCATTTTTGGAAGGTGTCACTTGCCATCACCACATCTTTGAGTTTTTCTGTTTGTATTTAGCTCTTTGCTCATGCAAAACTTGGACTTTGTAATATAACCAAGTTATCCGAACATTACCCCTGGCTTGGGCGCCGCCTTCGCCACGGCCGTCACCTTCGCGACAAGCCCGGCGGCGCGCAAAGGGCTTACGTAATTAAAAAATGCCGCTAATGTCGGGAGATGATTTCGTTTGTCTTTTGTGCTGCTCTTTTTACATCTCTCATGCTCTTCGCCCCGGCGCATACACCCTTGCCCGATACGAAGAGCAACAACACCGCCTTGGGATCGTCGAGCCTGAACACGAGGCCTGGAAAAACCTCAGGCTCGTATTCGGTGTTCTCGAATCTGCGAGCTATACGCTCGAGATCGAACTTCCTGCCGAAATTAACGGATGCCACAATATTCTGAACCTTGACTTTTGGCTCCGTTTTCACCTTTATGTGTGCCTCCCTGAGCTTTCTGGTCAGCTTCTTTATCGCCATTTTTGCATCGTTCATGCTCCTCGCGCCGACGCAGTTCATCTTGCCAGACGCGAAGATGAGAAAGGAAGCCCGAGGCTCCGTTGATTTATAAACAATCCCGGGGAAGACCTCTGGGTCATAGCGCGCGCCGTCCAGAGACCTGGCCACCTTCTCGAGGTTAAACTCTGTATCTTTGTATGTGACCGAGAGCACGATATTTTGGATTTTAGTTCTTACCCCCGTCATCTCCTCACCCCACATATTAATTGGCGCGCGGTATTTGCCCATTTCGGTTACACTACCTCCTGGGCGGCGCGCAA
>CAZLQN010000084.1:0-3927 GCA_964561735.1 Hadarchaeota archaeon (SeqCode)
AAGCAGATCCGAACTCATGGAGTGGGATCCGAACGCGCATGAGAACACACTGGGCGGCAATCCGGTTGTGTGCGCAGCTGCCCTCGCCGTGCTCGATGTCTTGAAGTCAGAAAAACTGGCGGACAACGCCGCAAAGGTTGGCGGCTACTTGCTCAAGCGATTCCGAGAGATGGCCGAGGAATATGAACTCATCGGCGACGTGAGGGGCAAGGGGCTCATGATCGGTGTAGAGTTCGTCAAAAGCAGGGATACAAAAGAACCCGCCAAAAAGGAACGCGACGAGATATTGGATGAATCATTTAAGCGAGGGTTGGTCCTGCTGGGCGCTGGGGCTTCATCACTAAGGCTCGCCCCGCCGCTCATCCTCACGCAAGAACAGGCCGATGTTGGGCTGGAGATATTCGAAAAAGTATTGAGCGAGGTTGAGAAAAAGAAGTAATTGGTGAACCAGACGCTCGAGAGTTACCTCGTCACAGCTGCCATCTCCCTTGCGCTGATCAGCATCGGGATCAGTGCCCAAAGCTTCGAAATTTCAAAGCCGATATTTTACGTCATCAACAAGCTCGTGCTCTGGGTGATGCTGCCAGCCGTCGTGTTCATCTCGATAGCTTGGCAGAGTCTCGATCAAATTAGAGAATTGGCCCCGGTTGTAGCACTTGCCTTCGTCGGTTTCGGCATTTGTTTCTTCCTCGCGATAGCTGCCTCGAGCACGATGCATGTCGGTAAAAAAATGGGCGCCGCCGTGGCAATGAACTCCGCCTTCATGAACGTCACCTATCTCGGTCTTCCCGTCGTCTACGCGATATTCGGGACTTCCGGCGCCATGGCAGCTGCGAGCATATATGCGATGATAATTGGCGTATTACATCTCACACTAGGTGTAGCGTTCGTGACCTCATCCACAGGAAAAAAAGTCAGCGCCCGCGCCATAACATACGGAGTGCTCACGTTTCCAGCCGCATTCGTACTTATCATTGCGTTACTTTTCGTTGGGCTCAAAGGGATGCCGCCCACTGCGATAAGAACACCTCTCGATTATATAGCGAAACCATCATTTGCCCTCATGTTGTTGCTAGTAGGATATCAGATGCCACTCGTAAACCCGCGCAAGTATGCATCGGCGCTCACGGTGACTGGAGCAATCCGTCTGCTGATCTGCCCGCTCATCACCTACATATGTATAATATTGTTCGGGCTGAGCGCTACCAGCACTTTCGCCAAAACGGCGCTGATCATGGCGGCGATGCCACCCGCTGTTTTCAACGTCTACCTAGCCCACAACTTCAAGCTCGACCTAAAACTCTACGGAACGATAGTGCTGTATCTGACCTTCATTTCGCTCTTCCTAGCGCTCCCGCTCATGATAGTCATCCTTGGATTTTAGCAGTCGTCAGAGCAGCTCCAGCATCCTTGAACTTTATCTCATCGCAGAGCAGCGAACGCAAAATGCTCGGAAGCTCCACCAATTCAACTCGAACTTGCGCCGTGGTATCTCGATCTCTAATCGTCACAGTGCCATCTTTGAGCGTCTGATAATCTATGGTGACGCAATACGGGACGCCGACCTCATCCAAGCGCGCGTACCTGCGCCCTATTGTGCCAGAGTCGTCATATTCGACCATCATGCCCCTACACTTCAGATTCTCGTACACTTCGCGGGCTTTCTCCGGCAGACCATCCCGGTTCAGCAGTGGGAAGACCCCAACCTCCACTGGAGCAAGATCTTTTTTCAATCGGAGGTACACGCGATTTTTTTCTTCAACGTAGGCGTGCTCAAGCACACAGTACAGCGGACGATCTATGCCATATGATGGCTCGACGACATGACAGAGTACCTTCCTTTTTTTGTCTGCGGAAAATATTGCGAGATCTTGGCCACTCGATTTGGCATGACTGGAAAGATCGTAATCCGTGCGGTAGGCAAGCCCGGCCACCTCCACCCAACCGAACCGCTCTGTCGATACCTCGGCATCCCAGGTCTCAGAGGAGTAGTGCGCCCTCTGTCCCTTTGTCTGCTCCCTGAATCTGATCGCACCTATAGGGATGCCTATGCTCAACAAGAAACGCTTGGTGATGGCTAGGTAGTATGCCATCAACTCATTGCACATAATTTTTTTCTTCACCGCTTGTTCGGCCGTTACCTCCGTGAGATGTTCTTTTCCTTTCTCTTGATCGCTCGCCAACCAGAGCGCAAGATCCTCGTTCGCCACATCATTGAACCTCGGGTGGTGTGGATCATCGGGATCGAAAAAGACCTCCGCCTCAGCCATCGTGAACTCCCTCAACCTGATTATCCCCTGCCTGGGTGAGATCTCGTTGCGATATCCGCGACCTATCTGTACCACTCCAAAAGGCAACTTCCCGCGCGCGTGACGCTGAAGCCTGTGGAAATCCACAAAAATTCCTTGAGCCGTCTCTGGCCTCAAATATCCAATCCTTTGGCTGCCAGGTCCGATCGTGGTTTTAAACATCGCATTGAAATCAAAAATTTTGCCGAGTTCCCCACCACAGTCTGGACAACGCACCTTGTGCTTTTTCATGAACTGCTCCATCTCCTCCTTGGGCATGCCCTCGATGTCTTTGCCCGTGGCTTCGCGAACCACGTCCGTCACCCTGAACGCCGTACGACATTTTTGACACTCGACCATCGAATCTACGAAATGATCGACGTGCCCGCTGGCCTTCAGCACCTCTTCGGGCATCACGCTCGGTGAATCTATCTCAAAGAACCCTTCGTTGAACACATAAAACTCGCGCCACTTTTGGATTATTTTATTTTTTAGAAGCGAGCCGAGCGGTCCAAAATCGTAGAAACCACCAACTCCCCCATATATCTCGAACGATGGCCAGATGAATCCACGCCTCTTGGCGATATCCATCACTTTATCGCTTTTCTTCAAGGGCACCCGCTCACCGAGTTCAAGAACGTTTACAAACCTAAAAAGCTAATTGTAGATTATTCTATCATCGCGCGCAGCAAATCTATATCTCTAATCATCCCGACGAGCTCGCCATCCGGCGACATCACTGGGGTCTGCTCGATCTTGCGCTGCTTCATCACTTCTGCACATTTGCTCACGGAGGTGCGCTTGGTCACCGTGACCAAATCTTTCGACATGACATCCTTGACTGATTTATTTGGGAGCTTGATCTTTTTCTTGGTGATGTAGATTCTATCTTCGCTGTCCCAAGTCCAGCTATCCCCCTCGCTCCGCCCACCCATTTGGCTCATCTTCGACTCGGTCTCTACCTCACTCAAACCAAGTATATCCGCATCGTCGACTATGCCGATGAGTTTACCTTCCTTATCTATCACCGGCAACGCGCGGAGTCCAGCCAGCGCCATTATCTCCACAGCCGCTCGGATTGGCGTCCCCTCCCATATCACCGCGAGCCTGAGTCGCATGTAATCGGAGGCTGGTTTGTCCAAACCCATCCCTGCGACCGCCCGATAAACTATATCTCTAACCGTGACTATGCCGACGAGTTTCTTCTCTTTGACGACAGGCAACCTCCGCCCACCGCTCTTAACCATCAAACGCGCCGCATCTTCGATCGAATCCTCGGGAGAAACCGTCTGGACGTCGCGATCGACCAACATCCCCAGCTGCTCCTCGTCGGAATGATCGAACAGGCCCCTGAGCGTCACCATCCCAAGAAGCTCTTCGGTGCCCTCCTTCACCACCGGGACCGCGCTCACGCAGAGCTTCCTCAATAGCTCCAGCGCCTCGGCCCTCGTCCCAGGTACTTCGGCGTATTTGACCTCTGCTGTCATGACATCTTTGACTTTCATTTTCACCCTCCGATATCCTCCTCCGAGTAACTACACAGAATATTCAAAAAATCTTCAACTGCCAAGCTTAAATCTTTTACCATCTACCAAAATCGCACTTACATTATCGGCCCTAGCTCGATTCACTAGCCCCG
>CAZLQN010000085.1:0-3895 GCA_964561735.1 Hadarchaeota archaeon (SeqCode)
CAACCGATTGCGTCAGTCGTTCGGTGTTTCGGAAGCCGCATCGGTGGCACGTCATCGAACTCCATCGTTCATCGGATGCCACGGCTCTGATGCCCTGCTCGGCGCATTCCTCGATGGTATAGCGGATTATCCGTCCGTATGCCCACCTCGTCATCAGACGCCGCAGCTCCCGCTTCCTGTTGCCCCGGTAGTTCTCGTACTTGATACCCTTCGGGTAGCCGATTGCGACGATGCATCCGTTTGATATCTCAGCTATCCGCTTGGCAGTCAGGCGATCGTAGTACTCCGCAACCCTTCGCCGCTTGCTGCGCATCCGCTTCAGCGCCTCCCACTTTTTCAGCCTTTGTAGCTCTGCCACGCGTCGGCTCAGTTCGTTCAATCGGTGCGCCTTTTTCCCGTCGCGGATTGCGGAGAAGTCGCCCCGGCGCAGAGGTTTGTTCGGGCGCAGCAACACGGTTGCCGCGCTCCGTCTCACGCCGAGATCCACCCCGCGAACCGCTCGCACGGGCCGATCTTGAACTTCGTGCTCGATCTTGACGTGCGCGTAAAACTTCCCTTCCCGTTTTACGAGCTGGAACGATTTGATCTCGCCGCGCTCCAGCAGGTCGAGGTGGTACTTCGCTGGGTTGAGCAGGACGGTTAACCTTTCGCCACGTTTTAGCGTCGAGATGCGGATGATGCGGGGTGAGATTTGAACCGCTTCGGATCGCTCCAAGCTTCCGATCCGATGGTCGAACCAGATAGGGATTTTGTGCCGCAGTCCGTTTAAAAAAGGCGGCTGAGGCTCGCGTCTCATTAGCTTGCGCAGCCACGGCCCATCGCCCTTTTGCTGGGCTTGCCCGACCCTCCTTCCCCACTCGCGGTGGAGCTCCCGGTAACTCCTCCACATCCAGAGGGCGGTGTCGGCGCAGCACTGGACGAAGCCCGCGCTCAGCCCGGTCCGCCTTCGCACCTCCTGCCCGAACTCCCGCTTCCTCAGCCCCGTGCGGGCGCGGATGCCGTTGGCTTCGATGATCTGCGACCAGAGGTGAACGCCGTACGTCAGGCGAGCGGTCAGGCGGTTCAGGATGTCGAGCTTCCGCTTGGTGGTCGCGTAGTGCACCGGAATCTTGACCGTCTTCACGACCTGCATCCGCATCCCTTCGAACGTTCGTTGGCGGGAATGTTGATGTGTTTTTCGGGGAGGGAGAGGTCGCCGAAAGTAATTTAAATAGTTTTCAAGGGGCGGGATCGGCCTTCGGCACGCGATTCATCCCACGGCTGAAGCGCGCGGGGTTTCTCGCTCGATCCCGTTCTAAAGAGAGTTTAAATCAGATATATAGAATTATAGGGGTTGCGATGGCTATAGAAAAGATACCTGGCTTCAACGAGTTGGCGAAATTGGCGGCTAGGTTTTACCAGCAGCGTCTGCTCAACGATATAAAGAGCGATGGCGGGGTGCCAGAGCACGTGGCCATAATTTTAGATGGGAACCGCAGGTTCGCTCGAGAGGTGGGTGTGCCAACTTTTGTCGGTCATGCTCTTGGAGCGGAGAAGCTCGAAGAAGTTTTGGATTGGTGTAGGGAACTTGGAATCAAACATGTGACAGTTTATGCTTTTTCAACGGAGAACTTCAATCGCCCCCCTGCAGAAGTTGAAGCCCTCATGAATATTTTCGCTGAAAAGCTGAAAAAGATGGCAAGCGATGAGCGCATCCACAAGAACAAGATAAAAGTGCGAGTGATAGGGGACCGCACTTGCCTTCCAGCACGCGTCGTTAGCGCTATCGATGAACTTGAAAAAGTGACACGAAATTATGGTGATTTTTTCATCAACATCGCGATGGGTTACGGTGGAAGGGCAGAGTTGGTCGATGCAGTTCGAAAAATATGTGGAAGCGTCGAAAAGGGTGAGATAAAACCAGATGAGGTGGATGAGCAAGTGATCGTCAAGCACCTCTATACAGCTGGCACCCCTGATCCAAGCTTGGTCATCCGGACGAGCGGAGAGGAGAGGTTGAGCGGTTTCCTCCTCTGGCAGTCCGCGTACAGCGAGCTCTACTTTTGCGAGGCCTACTGGCCAGCGTTTAGCAAGACCGATTTTCTGCGCGCGATACGGACTTACCAGAGCAGGGAGCGGAGGTTTGGAAAGTGAAGGCCGAGATCGCCATCATAGGAGGTTCCGGCGTCTACGCGCTCGACCTGCTCAAGGATCCAGAGACTGTCACGATCGACACGCCGTTTGGAAAATCTCCGGAGATAGTGATAGGCAAGTTGGATGGGATAAAGCTGGCTTTTCTTCCACGCCATGGCAAGGGGCATACTGTGCCTCCTCACTTGATCAACTATCGTGCGAATATCCGGGCTATAAAGGAACTTGGGGTCGCGCGCGTGTTGGCGACCACAGCGGTTGGTTCTCTAAATCCACGGATGCACCCAGGAGAACTTGTCCTGCTCGACCAGTTCATAGATTTCACGAAGTGTCGCCCGACCACTTTTTATGAAGGCAAAAAAAGTGGCGTAGTGCACGTAGATGTCGCTCAACCATACTGTCCGGAGCTTCGCGCCACGCTCATCAAAACTGCTCGTGAGCTCAAAATCAAGTTGCATCCACGCGGGGTGTATTGCTGTTTTGAGGGGCCGCGATTTGAAACGGCGGCGGAGATAAAAGCCGCGCGTCGTCTGGGCTGTGATTTGGTTGGAATGACCATCGTGCCCGAGTGCGTTTTGGCGAGGGAGGCGGAGATATGCTATTCGGCAATCGCTGTTGTGACAAATTTCGCAGCGGGCATCTCCAAGGTGAAGTTGACGCACGCCGAGGTCGCCGAGCTCATGGCGGACAACATAGGGCGGGTAAAAAAACTGATGCTTGCGGCAATCCCAAAAATTCCGGCGGTTCGCGGCTGTGCGTGTGGCAAGGCGCTCGAGGGCGCGATGGTTAAAGTTTAGTTACTCCTCGAACAGTTCCTCGTAATATTCTATACCCTCAGATTCGTATTCGCGCTCGACTGGTTTTTTCTTCTTCTTTTTCTTTTCGACGATGACGGCGATTTTTTTGACTTCCTTGCCTTTTTCGCTGATTTTATAGGAAGTAGGAACTTTCAACTTTATCTTGCGACCGCAGCGTTGGCATACGAGCAGGGATTTACGCCCGACTTTCTTGGGTAGAAGCATACCTCCACATTTTGCGCAGAATTCCATGTGATCACCAAAATTAATTGAACGTGTTAGGGGAGGTGCAACATATAAAACTATCGTTGCCGGGTTTTGTTAACTTGTGGAGTTTGTTTTTTGTTTATAAAGCGCCTTCGACCAATCTCCTGATGGGAAATGGGGAGAACTATACATTATCGTACAAGGCAATCTGTGAATGCAGAAGAACTCGGGCGACTCGAACGCATCGAGAACACGTACAATTCATCGCAGCGCTGGACGGGGCGGGGCATGAAAATTTTTATCGAGCCAGATATGGAGGACAAACTCAAGACATTTTGTGGTTTTACCAAAGTCGTTTGCGATGAAGACGCCAAGTTAGTGCTTGCGGCCATAAAAGAGATGTCAGCAGCGACGCCGAGGTTGACGTGGCTCGTTTACGATGAAGGCGGATTGACGAACTGCATGTGGGTGAAGTTGAAAGCGGGAAAATTTCGGGACTAGAATTCTTTCAGAGCTTTTTGGCTTTTGTCGCGGGTGACAACTCGCTCGAAGGTGTGCGTCGGAGGCTTGCTTATCCGCACGTATTCTAGCCCAGACTCCTTCAACAATTTCAGGGCGCTCGAGGTGATGTTGGGCGCGACGAGGATGCCTCTGACCTTCTTTTCGTGTTTTTCTTTTACTTCATCAACATAGCGCTTGAGCTGGCTCACCCCTGCCAACTCGGCCCTACCGCGCTTGAACTCCACCACCACGCCGTTCCC
>CAZLQN010000086.1:0-3874 GCA_964561735.1 Hadarchaeota archaeon (SeqCode)
CTTCAGATCTATATCTCCCTTTTGGTTTCCATGCTTTTACAAGTCGAAGAACGTCATCAAATAGACTCATGAGTCCAAACATTTTTGATCGCAATCCTTTTGTTTTTCCGACTTTTAGCTTTTATGCCTATCAAACTTCAAAATACCATCCCTTAACTTCTGTGAATGGGTTCATAATTGTCTTCGAAGTTCCTTCGACAAAGGTTTTGTATCCGCTTGGGGTTTCGACCCAAACAGTGACATGGTTAACTGTCCTTGGGTTTGTTGGATTATCGATGTCCATGTAAACCAGCTTAACGACGTAATTCGCTGGAGCCGCTTTTAGCATGCTCGCTATCAATATCGCCATGTCTTCGCAATCCCCTCCTCCACCGATAAAAGTTTCTAAGGGGAATCTTGGAGTCTCTTCTATTTCTAGAGAGTATGTGGTCAGTTGGGTAACTATATACCAAACTTCATGAACAAAAGCCTGATCATCATTGTTTAAATCATGGTAAAGCTGGGGTATGACTACCTGAAAACCATTTTCCATAACAAAAGGTCTGAAGTCCATCACCCTATAAGGTTCGCCGGTTTTGCTGTCTTCTAGCGTAACGTATTTGGGCGTTTTCCTTTCGTAATGCCCTAGCACTATCGATGATTCCAAGGCTTCTATTGAGACGCTCCAATAACGTAATGTTCCATCAGATGCCCTGAAAACCATATTTACATTTCTGTTTTCGATTTCGATGTATGGTGGAAGTTTTGCGCCATACAGCTGTTCTCCTAAAGGGCCAATAATGAGATACGCACCGACGAAACCCCCAAACAAGGCTACCACGCCACACACAACTAAAAGGGTTGTTACGTGGATTGGCTTCTCCCATCTTGAGGGGATTATTGCCTCTCGCAAGTAGGGATATCCATCAACAAAACATCTGATTTTTGGGAAAATCCCGCTCCATTTCAATTCAACTTCGTGTTTCTCTTCTTCGCCGATTTTGAGTCTGCAAAAGGTGCCTCTTAGCAAACCCCGAAGGCGCTTAGTTGGCCTGATCTTTCCATCAACCCTTACGGTTATCTTCCCAAAATACCCACGATCTACTTCAATTTCATGCTTTTCCTTTTCACCGATTACAAAAAGGTGCTTCATAGAACAACCTCAAAGGTTTGTATTCTTCTTTCTCACCCCTCAAATATTGCGCCAACCTAAGCGGCTCCTCTCGTATCGCCGTCCTGATCTTTGGGTGCTCGCCGAAACTCATCATTTTGTGTTTAATCCGCTTTTCAAAAACTTTATCGAGTTCTTTTATCATCAGGTAGCTTTGTTTTTCCTTCAAAAACATTCTATCACCTTTAATTTCGAAATTACTTGGATTTAATTTTTGCGCGTAATCTATCAGGAACTCGTCGATTACTCCTCTGAATAAGTCTTGGATATCGTAGACGAGAGAAAGCTGGTACGGCGCCACCCTGTGTATGTAGCCGAAGTACGGATCGAGGTGAGCGCCGATTACCGCCCGGTACACTTCGCCCTTGAGGACTTCGTAACCGAGATTGAATAAATTGTTAAGCGGGTCTTTTGCGCTTCGCCTCATCCTTTTCGGTGTTAGCAGAAAATCAGGGAACATGGTCATAAGCCGCCCGAAGTAAACCTTTGAACATCTCGATTCGATTGCTACCAGCTTTGGCCTGATGTCGTCAACTTTATCTCCATCGATCTTGGAGATCATTTCGACGATCCTCAACCTTCTGCTATCAAAACCATGCTTCTCCAGAAACGAAATTTGGTTCTGAATTTTTGCCCTTATGATTGCCTTGGCGATTTCAACGCCTTTAACATTTGAGCGGGCTTCGTACTGCTTCATCCTAGTGTCGATGTGGGCCTTGCTCATCATCGGCTCCATGACGCTGAGGGGTTTACCTGTGTTCGACATGAGCGAGACGTTTATCCCGTAGACCGAGCACCAGAACAGGGCCGATGTTGAAACCGTGTTCCCTGGGGTTAAGATGATCTGCTTCACTTTCCAGAATGGGATTTTCTTTAGCGGCTTCTTGTCTTTGTAGACGATGAAGTTCTGCTTATCGCTTCCAAGGTACTGGCCGAATTCGTTAAAGATTATTTGCATTATGAACCTCCACTTTTTCTTTTTCAACCTTCTTTTGCATTTTGATTAACATCTGTTTACGTTTTTCAAACTTCGGGATCATTTCTTGTGCCCGCTTGATCTGATTATCGTACAATTTTATCAAAATTCGAATCCCCTCTGGGGTTAGAAGTTGTTCGGCAAACATATCCTCAAAACCTGAAAACTCCTTTTCTTTTTTGGAAAGAAATTGTTGTAATGGAGACAGTTCTTTTTCGATTTCTTCGGGAAAAAGAAGATAGTAAAGAGCTAATGGAAATCTTCTGAATATTTCTGGAGTTAGTAGTTTTACCATCAAAACAAAATCTTGGGGAATTCTATGTTCAAACATCTCTAGAACTTTCTTCATCTGAGTGTCTAAGAATTTATCAGTTAATGTTGATTGGGCGTGTTTGGATTTTATGAATTCAAGCCTATCTTCGGATGTTAGAAACTCTTTTGCAAGTAATTTGAACGTGTTGAGGGATGGACTCAGATAGCAGAATTTAACTGCATAATCTTTTGTTACCTTATCCGCCGACGTTCTATCCGTATACGTTTTTGGGCTGGTTCCAAGTTCTCTTTTAATTATCTCTTCTTTCTCTAGTTGTTTGATTATCGGGGAGATGTAATCTTGTCTTTCTCCTATTTCGTCTGCTAAAATCTGTTGTGTTTTCTTTTGGTCATCTAAAAGCGCCAATATTAGTTGCCGTATTGTTCTCTCCCTTTTTGTTAATTCGTTCACTAGATTCACCTTATGGTTTATTATATGGTTATCATTATATAAACCTTTTTAAAATATAAAACCTGTTATCAAAATGTTAAGTATTAATAAATGGTTTATTTTTAGAAAATAAGCAATAATTGGTTATAAAAATAGAAAAAAAGCTCAAGAATCGTCTTTTATCCCCGAAAGTTCAAAATATTCTTGTGATCCACATGATGCGACTAGGAAAAAGAAAAATCCAAGAATCGTCAGGGGCGTATTTTATAAACGTCCCTATCTTGTGGGCAAAAAATCTTGGGATTAAAAAAGGCACCTCTCTGGAATTTCTTTGGAGTGATGACGGTAGCCTAATTCTCAGACCTCTCAAAAGAAGGGCCCGCCAATGAAAAAATCTAGAGCCGAGCTTGAGGCCGATATCCAGAGGTTTATGTCAGAAGTCCGAAGGCTCAGGGCCGAACTCAAGAAAAGACCCAAGCCGAAGGTCAGGGAAAGAAAACCCCGAAAGATCACCAAACGCGAGTTAGGCAAGTTCATCCGTCAGGGAAAGACCACGAAGGCGATAGCCAAATATTACAGAGTTAGCCAATCCACCATCAAACGAAAAATCAAAGAGCACGGCTTGGTCGGGATTAGAAGGAAGGGGAGGAAGCCCTTTGTTAAGAAGCCAAAACACCCAAAGCCCAAACGTGAGTGGATCCCGACAAGGAGATACATTGACGAACTTAACAAAATCTACAGATTCGTGAACATCGCTTATCCACCTTTCAAATACGTTAACCCAGAGACGCTAGTTTGCTCTAATAGAAAAGGAAATCCGAAGGGGAAGTTCACAACAGTTGGAGTGTATTTTATCGTTGAACAGTCCGAGGTCTACTTCATCAACTACGCTAGAATCAGGTATTCAGACAAGCCCGTTGAGTTCGATGAGATTTACGCTTGGGCAAAGGAGAACATGGAAGACATCTTAGCCGTGCAGTTTCAGAGGGCTTCATTCAGCATCGAGCGAATCATTGCTCTGACTTTTCTCTTGCCCGAAAAGAAG
>CAZLQN010000087.1:0-3864 GCA_964561735.1 Hadarchaeota archaeon (SeqCode)
TTCTTTCAACTTTCTGAGGAGGTTGAGAGAGGCACGAATTACCGCAAGTGATTTTTTGGGCTGGGAGATAAAAGGTATTGCGATTGGATGGGCATCAAACACCTAATCCTAACCCCAGGCGACTCCTTGGCTCGAAAGTTCGACGAGGGATACGCCAGGTTCACCGGCAGGATAAAACGTGAAACGGAGAAGGGCAACCGGAGGCTGGCGATCTACTCGCTCCTGGCCAGGGCGGAGTGCGGGCTTGCCCTCATCGTTGGGGCGTTGGCGAGCTACTTCGGCTTTGTTGTCGTGGTGCCCTTGGTGCTCTGCATCTACCCGCTGGTTGCGCTGGGCGATCCACACGTTTGGAGGAAGACCTACGGGCGGCTGGCGGAGGGCGTAGGGTATAAAGCGTCTTTCTTGCTCAACTTAGACATGCTCTACTGGTTTGTGCTAGGGTGGGTAGTCGGATGGGTAATGCCATAAAATATCAACAGCTCAAGGCCCTCGCCCACCGTGCTGAGCGTGCCAAAGGTGAAAAAAGAAAGCGATTAGTTGAAAAGCTGATTAGGGAACTCCCGAAGCTTGACCCGTTCGAGGGTATGGATGAATTTACGGTTTGGCTTGCGAAATTGGTAGCGAGAGTGAAGTGGGTTGATTTTGGTGAGTTTTCTTAATGAACGAGGGCAACTTGAAAAGATGGGGCTTTTAATAATCATTCTTGTTGTAGGTGTTGTAATATCAATAATTTTTCGGAAATATGGAGACCCGTTCAACCTTTCGTTTCTCATCTGGATTGTAATTGCCGTTTTGTTGATAGGTATTAGCATTTCAAAGTGAAGATGGAGTGGGGCGATGCGGGCAGGGTTTCTGGGAAGCGGCAGAATGACATTGGCAACTTAAGATACCAATGCGACGTTAATGATAAACCCTTAAGTTTTAATCTTAAAAGAACTAGTCTGGTGTGAAAAAGAATCGGAGGTATTAAGTGCCCATCCAAACCGTGTTGGAACAACGAGCTGACAAGGGGACTCGTTTTGTCCCTTCAGGAAAAAGTAGGTGTGAAATTACTGGTGATCTGTATAACGACACGAGACACGAGAGAAATCTTCAGACATTTGCTAGGCGATTAGTTGGCGAGTACAACTATGAACGTGCGCAGTTGGGGCGAAAGACTCTCAAAATTCAAATCGGTTCAAAACACTATTTTCCCGATATAGTAGCTTTTCATAAAAACCTGCCTAAAGAGAAAACCAATGCTTGTTTGGTTGCAGAGATTGAAACCGAAGAGATTGAGCCCTCTGATTCAACTCATGGAACTGGGCAACTGTTGTCATACATGCAAATGCTCCCTAACTGTAAATACGGGGTGTGGTATAATGGAATACAACAAATATGTTTTTTCAAAGAAGGTCCAGAAATAGAACCTGCGGAGATAAATGACATCCCGCCTTATGGTCTAGAAATCGAGGATATAGAAAAACCAGACTTTGGTCAGCTTCATCCCGCATTGGAACTTCGGAGCATTTTCAAAAGGTGTCACAATTACATAGCTGGACAACAAGGACTAAGCAAACCAGATGCTTTCCATGAACTACTAAAGTTAATTTTTTGTAAAGCGTTAGATGAACGCTTTTCAACTTACGTTCAATTTTATGTTACAAATAAAGAAAGAAAAGAAAACCCAGAAAGATGTGCATCCAGGATTAACAATCTTTTTGAACGTGTGAAAAATGTTCACAAGGAAATTTTTGAAACGGATGAGATAATCAAGCTTGACCCAAACGTAGTCGCATATGTCGTTTCTCAACTACAGTCGTATACCCTCATAAACACGGACACGGACATTAAGGGAGAAGCCTATGAAGAGATAGTCGGGGAAAATCTAAGAGGGGACAGAGGCGAGTTTTTTACTCCAAGAACAGTATGTGGGGCTGCTGTTGAGATGCTTTTTTACACAACCTCCCCCTCTGAATGGGATAACATAAGCATCATTGACCCTGCATGTGGTACTGGCGGGTTTCTGATAGCAGTAATTAACTTTCTCAAAAATTACTTCTTTAAAACGGAACTAAAGAAATGGAAAGACCCCGAAAAAGCCAAGACCCAGACTACAGAGCGTGTCAAGAGTTTTTGTGAAAGAAACCTCCACGGGATTGATATAAATCCCATTTTGGCCCGTGCAACCCAAATGAATGAAGTTATGCATGGGAATGGACACGGAAATGTTTTTTCGGCAAACAGTCTCAAGTCTCCACATGAATGGAAGAAGACTGGTAGACCTAAAGTAGGGCTAGGCATACTTAGCTTCCTTTTCACGAATCCTCCATTCGCAACAAAAATTCCCATAACTGACCCCGACGTATTAAAAAATTTTGACTTAGGGCATGTATGGAGAAAAGAGGGTGGCAAATGGTTACGTACTGAGAAGCTAAGCAAAAGTGTTCCTCCAGAACAGCTATTTATTGAACGGTCGGTTGAATTCCTAAAGCCTGGGGGGAGACTAGCGATGATTATAGCCGACCATATACTAACGAACCCAGGATATGAGTTCATCCGACAATGGATTTTAGAAAATACTCGTGTAATCACCAGAATATCTCTGCCTGAGGAAACTTTTGAGCCATTTGTTGGGACTAAAGCCCACCTAGTACTCCTAGAAAGAAAAAGAGAAAATGAAAAAGGACTTGGAACGGTTGATTATAACAGTTTCGCTGCCATCGCCAAAAGTGTGGGGCACGACAAGAGAGGAACCAAGTTGTATCTCCGTACTCCAGATGGTCGAGAAGTCCTTTGGGAAATTGAAAAAGACATTATACGAATTACCAAGGGAAAGAAAGAAGTGGAAAGAGCAAGGATTACTGAGAAGGTGATCGATGATGACATGCCTGCAATAGTAGAAGCTTTCAAAAAATGGTGGGATAAAAATGGCTGGTGAAAAGAGCATCCCTGAAATCCTCCTAAAAAAAGACGTTTTCGTTTCTTCTGACTATGTTCGCATTTTGGAAACCGAAGTGATGAGGCTCGATGCGCCCTATTACTCAGACATATTTATGCAAGCAAAAAAAGTTGTTGAGAGAAGCCCCTATCCAGTAGTCCCTTTAATCGAACTTTGTGATGACATATTCCGACTCAACCAGTTTAAGCGGGTTTGGTCTGATAAAAAACACGGGCATCCTTACATGTCTGCAACCGACCTGTTTTATTTCAAGCCCCTTCGAGAGCAGGAAAACCCAAGCAGAGCGTATGTGGCAAGAGGGCAACATGGAGAGTATGCCAAAATCAAGTCAGCGAAAAAGCAAGACTCGATCATGCACAAAAAGGAGGGAGAGGAAAGATTTTTTGTGGAAGAAGGATGGATTCTAGTCTCGTGCTCGGGTAGCGTAGGTCGGCTGATGCTCGTTACAAAAAGTCTGTCAAATATTTTTTTCTCACACGACTTTATCAGAATAGTACCTAAAAAAGAAACATTGGCGGGGTATTTGTATGCTTATTTGAATTCACGGGTAGGTCAAGCCTTCCTGAAACGTGATAAGTATGGAGGATGGGTTAAACATATAGAACCAGAACAAATCAAATCAATTCCAGTAGTACTTTTACCAAAAAATGTACAAAAGAAAATTCATCGGAAAGTAATATTGACTTATCAACATAGAGAGGATTTCCTAAAAGGTGAGAGTTTTACCGTGGATAAGATTAACTCGTTTTTGAGCTCTTGAGTTTGGTGTAAATTCCGCCTTAATCCCACTACATCCCGTGATAAAGCCGCTAATGGCCAGATTTAAAAAAGAAAGGGCAGGGTACAACACGAAGCTTTTCTGGTGTTAGACTGGTACAACACCCTCATGCATATGCTCAAGGAACGCGGCGCCACCAAGGTTT
>CAZLQN010000088.1:0-3819 GCA_964561735.1 Hadarchaeota archaeon (SeqCode)
TTCAGGGTCCGGTCCCGTAGGGGTCCGAGGGTTCAAATCCCTTCCCCCGCACCATGGTCCCCCACCATTCTGAGCAATTCCCTTGCTCTTTTACCGCAAATCTACCGCAGAAAGCTTGCGTTGGGTTTGCGTTCGGTTTCCATTTCACACAACGTTTAAATCTACCAAAATACAAAAATAGTGTTTGGACTCTCATGCCGAGAAGACCGAGGACGAAGGAGGCAATAATCGGAGCGTTGGCGGACGGAAAGCCACACACCCACAGGGACATCGCAAATCGCACGGGGCTTTCGAACCCAGCCGTTTGGAACGCGCTGTTGAGGCTGTGGAGAGGAGGGATTGTTTTACGCACGCCAGCACCCATCCGCCAGCACGAAAAAATTCACAAGGGTCGGGCGGGAACGAGTAGAACTTTAGTATCCTACCACCTCTACCTCATAAAGCCAGAGGGAACGAGTCACCACCGATTGGAAGACAACGAGTTCGTGAGTTTTTCTGAAGAGTATTTAGACGCCCGTGGAAAAGGTAAAAGAGGAAGCAAAGCGGGGATGATTCTCGAGTTCTTGGAGAAAAATAAAAACAAGGCGTTTTTCTCAAGGGAAATCGCCGATGCCCTTGGAGGCAAAGGCGTCGAAATCAGGGACATGATGCCAAACATAAAACGGTTTGCTGATAAAGGTCTCGTTTACTACAGCGGCTACAGGTCGGGGGACAGGCAAACCCCCTATCCTGATGGCTATCTTATCACTTGGCTTGACCCCAGCAAACCGAGGGAGCGGGCAATTGAAGAAGCCGTTGAGAGAGGAGAAGCGGCTTTAGAAAGAAAGGGAGAAAAAATCCCCCACTACCAGCGTGTCCACAGAATTTGGGATATTGTCGTTGAGGAAACCAAAAGCAGGCGCATCGCTTCGACAAAATATCTTCAAAGCCAACTGGGATGCACAGATTACGAGACTGAGCGGGCTTTGAAACGGGCGTTGGAACACTACCCCGAAATAAAGCAGGTGAAGCTCTTTGACGCCTACCGATACTTTTACCATTCATCGATGAGCGAAGAGAGGCTCAACGCCGTAATAAAGATGGAGGAAAACCGCCTCCGCAGCGAGAAGGGGAGCGCCTACCGCATCGGTCATAACTGGGAGGCGGTGTCGGAATGGTTCATAGAAACGTTCACGACTGGAGCGGATTTTTGGGAGCAGAAACACAGGGAGAAAGGAATGGACACCAGAAGGATAACCCTTTTCCTGTTCAAGAATGTCGGGAAGAGGAGGAACAAGGCCGAAGTTGACCGCGTGTGGGAAGTAAAAACAAGTCCGTTCAGCGCCCCGACGATAAATGTCCTCTCTTGTAAATGGGGCCAGGTTAGCAAAGATGCCATAAACGATTTTTTTGAGGTGCTGCGGTGGAGCAAAGAGTTTGGCGTAAACACCCCGGACGGCAGGCAGTTAAAACAGGGGGTCGTGGGGATGTTCGCCGCGAGCACATTTGACCCGAGGGAGAAGGTCAGGCTGAAGGACGGGACGGAGATAAGCCTCCCCGAATACGCCCGGCGGATGAACATCACGCTCATAAAATCCGCCGATTTGAACGAAAGGCTGCACGAGTGGGGATGCCCTATGGAAGTGACGGTTCAGAAGATCTGCAAGTGGGCTAGGGACGAGAAGGAAGTCAGGGAGACCTTGAGCGCCGTTCGGAAAGAGCCGCAGAAAGCCGAGGAGATTCTAGAGAAGGTCAGGGAGAGGAACATAGGGCTCTACCAATTCGAGAGGCGGCTTGAGGGAAGCGGAAAAGAAGAAAAAGTTGCTGAAAAATCCGACTAACAGCTTTCCCACGGGGTGCACACATGCCGGAACCTGTACCGAACCGGGCGCGGCACAACAAAGCGGAGGCGCGTTGAATGCCATACATCGGGCGCGTGAGCAAAGCGGAACGGAAGATGCGGGATAGGGAAATGGTCTACAACCTGATTCCCGCCAGACTGTGGGTCGATGAAAAAGAAATTATAAAGAAAGCAGAAACGGTCGGCCTCCCTCCCGATGATGTTCGCGGGTACCTGAAAAGGCTGAAAAACGACGAGCGTTTGGCCTGGACGAGGTTGCCGCCTTCGTATGATCGCTACTATGCGAAATACCCTCCGCCACCAATCCCCGAACCACCCGAAATTCCGCAGGTGCCAGCCACTGTCCCTGAGCAACGGTATCCAGTAACCCAAGCTGAAATCCAGAGGCCAGGGGTGAAAAAAGAACCCAGTTCAAAAGAGCAGAAGACCATCCACGGCCCCGATTATTTCATGCCCCGCCTCAGGAACATGCCCCCGCACGAGACCGCTGAGTTCATCGAGCGCAAGAAACAGATGAAGGAGAAGCTGTGGCTCTACCGGGACCAGGGGTTCAAATCAAAAATAAAATTGATCGAGGGGAGAAGGTGGCTCTACGTCTGGAAGTGGAACAAGCTGGAGAAAAAGCCAGACGAACCTTACATCGGAGAGCTGGACATGGCGACGGAGCTTGCCGCGTACGAGGTTTTCTTTTCGGGTGAAAGATCCCCCGCGCAGGAAAGGCGGAAGAAAGAACTGGAACGGCAGAGGAAAATAAGGAAGGAGTTGGAGTTCAAATATTCCCGCGATGAGGAGGATCTCCTGAAAGGCAGGATGGAGCAGTTGATAGGCTCGGGGAAATACACGATCGACGAGATAGCCGAGGCCACCAAACGCGAAAAAGCGTACCTCCTGAAATTGCTGGATTCCTAGGCAGGTGCCCGGGCCCTTTCATGGGATTGCGGAACGTGTTTTTTGGGCTTTTTCTAGAAAAGTTTTACCCGTACCACGTACCGAACTGCGTACCGGATGTATCCCTGCAATATCCCCACAGTATCCCCACGGTATCCACAAAAGGAGGCAAAATAGGGCTTCTTTTCTCTGTCCCCCGTGTATATCCAGTATATCTAGCAAAGAGTTTTACGGTATCCCCACAGTATCCCCACTTTCCCCAAATTGAGTGTCCCAAGTGAACGTGAAAGAGAGTGAAGTGAACTAACATCCTCCCGCCCCAGCTATCGGGAACTGCCCCAAAACTTCAGCCCCGCTCCTCGCGTAGACATTCCCGACTCCACAAACACCATATCGATGTCTCTCCTCAGGCTTTTGCATTATGAGCTACGGGTTTTCGAGCTTGGTTTTAGACCCGCCGACGAGGATTTGATCATGCTGGTGTGTCCCGAATATGTCCCGAAAATGTCCCGAGAAGAAAGCAGAATAGGGCTTCCTTTTTCGTTTCCCGTGTATATCCAGTAAAAAATTTACCGTATCCCCACATGTACCAAATCGTGTACCAACTCGTACCAAATCACCTCTATCCCGATCTTACCATTTCGAGCAAGATATCCAACTGTTCGAGTGTTAAGAGTGAACGTGAGTGAGTGTTCCCGTGATACGTTAATGTGATACTGCCCGCCCCTTCTTCATCCATGGCCCGCCCTCACCCCCAACCCCTGCCCCTTCCCCGCGGGGGAAGGGGTACGCCCCCTTGGTAATGCCGTTGTCGCCGACGTTCACCCGCTGCCCGTTGTCCGCGGTCTTTTGCCGCGAATCACCTTTCACCGTTCAACGTTTACCCGCCACCGTTTACCGCCCCCATAAACTTGTGCGGCTTGTCGCGCACGCCCCCCCTGCTCAGGATCGAGCACTCGGATAGACGCGGCGAGGTGATGGACGTGACGCTGCCAGAACATGAAAGCGAGGCGATGGCGTGTGGAGTGAAAGTGATGAGTGATGGGTTATTAAACATCCCTCCGATCCATACCCGCACCATCGGCCTCTTT
>CAZLQN010000089.1:0-3731 GCA_964561735.1 Hadarchaeota archaeon (SeqCode)
TAACTTGCTCATGGTCAAAGCATGAAAAAATCCTCAGATGTTCAAAAATTCATCCAGGTGAACGGCGAAGCGCTCCCATACACAGTCGAGCGGAGAAAAGTTCGCTACCCTCGGCTGGAATTCAAAACCGATGAGCTGCTTGTGATCCTGCCGAAGAAAGGTGGCGACGAAACAAAATTGTTGGAAGAAAAAAAGCGCTGGATCTCCAAGAATCACGCGGAGATCAGAAATGCAATAGAAAAGCTCGGCGGCGTGAAGAGCAACAGCCTGCCCATCCTCGGGGATTTCTTCGAGCTCCGTGAAAACGGGCGTCTGAAGGTCGACTTCGACGCGAAGGTGATCGAGTACGACCCGAGCAACGGGAAACAGCTCAGGCGGCTCGAGCGCATCCTGAAGAGAAAGCTCCTCAGCGAACTCGAGCCAGCGGTCGAGGAGTACAGCAAAAAGCTGGGCGTGGAGTTCAACAGGATAACGGTGAGAAAACAGAGGAGCAAGTGGGCCAGCTGTTCGTCGAATGGAAACCTGAGCTTCAACCTCCGGCTGATCTGCCTGCCGAGGGAGCTCATCAGGTACCTGGCGTGCCACGAGGTCGCGCATCTGAAAGAAAGAAATCACGGCGATGCTTTCTGGGCGATAATGGAGAACGAGTTCAAGAATTATGGGGCGATGGAGATAAAGCTGTTCGAGTACTGGTTCTTCGTTCAGACCTTGAAATTGCGCCTGGACTGGTAGCACTTTTGGATTATGAAAACAATTAAAAAATCAGGACGTTCTCCAGTTTAGCAAGTGCGATGCAACACAGATGTTTTTCTAGTTCTCCCACTGATCATCACAGTTGTCCCATTGATTTTCACAGTTCTTCCCGTGATCATTAGAGTTCTTCCAGTGGTGACCCCAGTGCTCTCCTTGATCATCACAATTCTCCCACTGATTTTCATCACAATTCCCACAGTGATGACCCAAATTCTCCCATTGATCACCGCAGGTGCCATTCTCCTGATATTGATCGTTCACTTCAAGTTGCTCATTATCTGCGTCACTCCCTGGAGCATTTATGGAAATGGTATAGTTAGGATATTGGTTGTTCGCATCGCCATTGTTTGGGTTTGCCGATGCCGACACAGATGGTTTCCGCGCGTTAACCGCAAAGGATACCCCGATAATTAGGACTAGAGCGATGGCAAAAACAGGCAGTGCCTTTATCCATGCTTTCATATCTGATACTTTCGCTTCGCAGTATTTAAATATTTTAGCACAAGGCCGCTTCTCGTGGGCGCTTTGCGCATGAATTCGAGACAAACTTTTCTTCCATGGCTAATTTTAAAAGCTCACTTCTCAATCCCCGCCCACTTGCGAAGATCTTTGCCGATCTTCTCGACGAGGTGCTCCTTCGCTTCCTCGCGCATCTTCTTCAGCCGGGGGATGCCCTTCTGGCTCTCCGCCACCCACTCCTTTGGAATCTCGCCGACTTCTGTGGTTTTGTAGTCAGAAGTTTGCGCCAATTGCATAACTGCGCAGCTCCAATTTCGACCCGATTATGACCCAGTAACACCTCGCGTTGTCGCGCTCGTACGCTCAAGCACACCCATCAATTATTATGTCAAAAGGATATGCTTTATATACTTTTATTGTTTTAATGTAATAAATGGGGAGATGAAAATGGAGCTCGGCAAGATCAAGGCATTGAAACTTCTCGGGGGCGGCCCATCCACCGTCCGCGAGCTGGTATCGAGTATGGGGTTGAGCTATCCCAGAACAGCAGCGATAGTGAGGGAACTCGTAATAGGAGGGTACTGCGAGAAGGCTGGGAGGCAGGTGGCGTTGGCTTCAAACCCCAAGGCGAGCCTGTTGAGGAAACTCGCGGATAAGTACGAACTTGTGGTGCTCTTAGGAGGTTCGAGTGAGCGGCTGCTGCTTGCCCTCTCGGGGGCTGCTGATGCGGTGAAGATCCAGCGCAGGACTGGACTTGCTCAATCCACCGTCTATCAGGCCCTAAAACGGCTCATGGCGATAGGAGCTGTGTACAGGCGTGACGACCTTTACGCCTTGGCAGATGATCCCGATCTGAGAGCTTTCTTCGAGCTGTTGACGATGGAGCGAGAAGCGATGGAAGCTGAGCCACACGCGATTTTGGTTCATTCGGACGGCTTCAAGCTCAAGAAGGTCCCAGCCGGCAAGCAGGCGCGGGGAAGCAAGACGGCGTTCTCTCTATTCACAAGCCACGGGGTCGAGTACGTTTCGCCCCACGATTACTACGTCGAGCCCGAGCACGAGATCTCGGTCGAAGAGGTCTTGGTACACGCGCTGAGGTTCGCCGAGAGGAAGGGCGAAGGCACCATGTGCGCTGTCCTCTACCTGAAGAATCTCAACAAGATTGACCCCGCAAAAGTCAAGTCGCTGGCGAAGAAGTTCGGCGTGCTTTCGCTGTGGGTAGACCTCCAGAACTACGTCAAGGGGCTACCAGTGCTCAACATCGAGAGGTTTCTACCATGGAGCGAGTTCGTCGAGAAGGCGGGTCTTTATGGGATTCGAGTTTCGCTTCCCCCCGAGGTGGAAAAAACCACGGAGACGCTGAAGAAACTCGGAGATAAGCTGGACTCAACGGTTAACGTGTATTTGTTCGGTGGTGCAAACCTGCTCCTGCGAGGGCTGAAAATGGCGACGAAGGATTTTGATGTCGTGGTGGAGAGAGAAAGGGATTTCTTAAAGCTTAAGGATACCCTGCTTACCCTAGGTTTTGAGCCGTTGGCAAGGACACAGATGATGGTCAGCGACAAAAAACTCAACCCCAGCGGTATTTACGTCTCAAAAGACCTGCCGAGGTTTGACCTGTTCACTAAAGTTATCTGCAACGCCCTCTTTCTGACTGAGGAGATGAAGGCGCGGGCAAAGGCGATGGCGTTTGGGAAGCTTGTTTTGCACCTCTTGAGTCTCGAAGATATTTTTCTGCTGAAGTCGATCACCGAGCGCGAGGGAGATCTAGAGGACATGGCGACAATTCTCAAGCGCGGAGGTGGCCTCGAGTGGGGCAAGATCCTAAAAACGTATTTTGAGGAGGAATGGACTGTTAAAAAACATTTCTGTTTCACGATGCTTGACAACATTGAAATTCTGCGGCAGAGGGAAGGCATCGCCATCCCGATCCACAGGCCACTACTCCGCCATTGTATCGACGTTGGTATTCTGCAGGCGCTGGCATACGGCGCCGCGAGCGTTGGGGAGATCCGCAAGCTGATAGATTTTCCAGAGTATACCATCAGGAACACGGTGGGGAAACTCGTAAAGGAAGGGAAGATTTCAAAACGCGTGAAGAAAGGACGCCTCACGTTGGCCCTCACGGATCACGGCAGGGCCACATTATTCGGGTGATGGTCAAAAAGGTACGTTTTATCCACTTGCATCAAGAACATCGCGTGGTCTTTCGTGCAGCTCAAGCACCTACTTCTCGATCCCCGCCCACTTGCGAAGATCTTTGCCGACTTTCTCGACGAGGTGCTCCTTCGCTTCCTCGCGCATCTTCTTCAGCCGGGGGATGCCCTTCTGGCTCTCCGCCACCCACTCCTTCGCGAACGCCCCGCTCTGGACGTCCGACAAGATCTTTTTCATCGTTTCCCTTGCGCGTCTGTCGATGATCGTTGGTCCTCTGGTCCTCCCGCCGTACTCGGCGGTGTTGCTCACGGCCGCCCACATGCCCTCCATGCCGTGCTCGTAGATGAGGTCGACGATGAGCT
>CAZLQN010000090.1:0-3724 GCA_964561735.1 Hadarchaeota archaeon (SeqCode)
GGTCCAAACCGACGAAAAGGTTTACGGCGGTCGGTCGCGTTTGGCGAATTTTCTTTGCGTCGCGTTTGAGTTCACGCAACAGCGCGTCCCTGCTTTTCACCCTGCTGTTGAGCGCTGTTACGGCAAGTGCCATCGCCGCGGCGACACCGAGCGCTGGCGCTCCCCTCACTTTCATCTCCTTGATGGCGCGGGCGATGGAATCGGCGCTGTTGCATTTTATGAACTTCAGTTTTTCTGGCAAAAGCGTCTGGTCGATTAGCACCAAGCTCTTGCCGCGGAGTTCAAGAGTGCGCATCTTTTACCTCTTTCCTATAATTTTCCAACCACTGTAAGCCAGAAGCACAACTCCCAACACAACTCCGCCCCAAGCCAACCATGCTCTATACTCACCTATTGTTACGGCTTGAACGCCTCCGATGACTAAGATGCTCCAGACTATTAATATCAGCCCCAACACACCAATGCATTTGCTGTATAAACACACTTTCTCACCCTGAGACTTTCACGTTTTACTTTAAATAAAACTTGCACTAAAAGTATACTTGAGTTCTATGATTGCGCTTGCGCAGAGGGCTGCTGATTTAATTCAAAAACACCGGAACGATTCTGTTTCAGTAATCTCACATATGGACGCGGATGGTGTTTGTTCTGCGGCGATAATTTCAAAGGCCCTCGACAGGATGAATGTTGAACACCGCGTAAAGTTCGTGCGCATGATCTACCGGGATACCCTTGACGCCATCGACCCGTCAGACCTCACCATTTTTACAGACTTGGGTAGCTCCCAACTTCAGAGCGTAAAACAAAAATTCAATGGGGCGGATGTCGTCATCGCCGATCACCATTCACCAGACGCCGCGGAGGGCTGGTCTGAACTTGTGCATTTGAATGCCCACCTCTGTGGACTAGACGGGGTGCACGAGGTGAGCGGGGCCGGGATTTCTTACACAATCGCAAAAACCCTTGACAAGAAAAATGTCGATCTATCGGCTTTGGCTATGGTCGGGGCCATTGGTGACATTCAAAACGCGTGGGGGAAATTGCGCGGCTACAACCGTCAGATTTTGGAAGACGGCCTGAAATCCGGCCTCTTGTCATGCAATACCGACCTGCTCCTGTACGGGCGCCACACCCGGCCAATTTTCAGAGCTCTTGAATATTTCACCGACCCTCCGATACCGGGGGTGAGCAACTCCACCGCCGGCTGCATTACCCTGCTCAAGGATCTGAACATTCCATTTAGAAACGGGGCTGATTGGCGAAGACCGATAGACCTTACCGACGAGGAAAAGAAAAGGCTCGCGACGGAGCTCATCGCCCGCGCATTCATGCACGTGCCGGAAGAACTCGTGAAGTATGTGCCTGGCTTGGTCATCGGCGAAACATACACGCTGACGAGAGAGGGTGAACGCTCCATGCTCAGGGATGTCGATGAATTCTCTACGTGTATAAACTCCACGGCCCGACACGAACAGCCGCTCATCGGGTTTGAGATATGCAAGGGAGACCGGAAAGTGTACTACCGGGCGATGCTCAACTTGCTCAAATATCACAGGCGGTGCATAGCCGACGGTATGGGGTTCATCGAACAGGAGGGGCTTATGCGAACTCCGCGGGGGCTCGTCCAGTATTTCGATGCAACTGGTGTTTTGAAGGAAACGTTCGTCGGAACCATCGCTAACCTGGCTCTCGGCCACAAAAGTTGCGACCCGTACAAACCAATTGTTGGTATCGTCAGGGAACGTGGCGTGGCCAAAATCTCGGCGCGATGCTCGAAGTTGCTGTTTTTGAAAGGCCTAGATCTGGCGAGCGCGATACGCAATGCGGCGAAGGCGGTGGGTGGTGAAGGTGGTGGGCACGCTGTTGCCTGCGGAGCGCAGGTAGAAGAAGAAAAGATTCAAGATTTCTTGTGCAAGTTTGAGGATGAGATAGCTACCGAGCTCAGCCTATCTTCTGTCCAGCAGATCTAATTTTTGCTCAGTCTTTATACGCTTGCTTTCAGATATTTCTTTTTCAAGCATATTTTATCCCCTCATGAGTACTAGAAAAGGTTGACCAGCCCAATCTATTGCCAGTATTCCCGCAGCTTTATCATTTTTCGTGTAACCAAGGATGTGGCTCACAGGATATTTATACGGTTCATCTCTGGTCTTCGTCCATCCCCGCTTGTCCATCTCTGTTCTATACCAACTTATGATGTTGTCAACACTCGCATCGACCCTGTAAAGCGTATTATCGAAGCCAGCGGGGGGTGACTCACCTGTCAGTTCTTCAAAAGTCAGTAGCGATTTGGTACCCCCAGGGTATAGAGGCATCCCTTCGTCTCTCGTTAAAAGGTAATAAGCAAGGCCTCCTACTGCTATGCACGCAATTACTATTCCAACTACGATTATCTCTTTTTTAAGCATACTTACCTCCCCAACTTTTCTTGGTCTTGCGCTTTTGCTCAGAGTAAAGTTGCCCTATTTCTTGCACGGTATTGATTTCGTCAGGGCGCCTATCTTCTCTGATTCTAACATAGCGGGGAAATCTTAACCCAAAACGTGCTGTATGCTTAAGTTCTGGGCTGATTTGAATCTCCTCGTACACTATTTCGAAGACGACTTTTGGCTCAAAATAGGCATGGCAATCTATTTCTATGTCAACATCTTCGTGTGGCTTTTTGATTTGAATCTTCTTGAAAATTTTTGTGAGTTCTTTCAAATCTTCATCCGTGTAACCTGACCCGCATTTGGTTACAGTCTTGAACCGCCCAGTCTCTTCATCCCGCGCTGCCAATATGTAGCTGCCAAAGTACCCTGCGCGCTTGCCCTTGCCGTAAAGCCCGCCAACAACGACAAGATCAAGCGTCTCCAAAACTGGCTTCAGCTTTAACCACACGAACTCTCGCCTGCCGGCACGATAATTTGCGTTGAGATCCTTTGCCAACAGCCCTTCGTGGCCCCTCGCCAGCGATTTACTCATAAACTCTTTAATTTCCTCTCGATTTCCTGTGACAAGCTGGTCAACCACCATCACCTTGGCACTTGGATCGATGATGCGCTCGAGCACCTCCCTGCGCTTGGTGTACGGCTCATCGAGCAGAGTTTTCCCATCGCTCATCAGCACGTCAAAAAAGTGGATCTCGACAGGTATCTGCTTGATCGCCTCCTTGATCTCGTACTTGCGGCGCCGCTTGAGCACTTCTTGAAAAGGCATGGGCTTGCCTGTGCGCGGATCTATCGCAACAAGCTCCCCGTCAATAATCGCCTGTTTCGGCTTCAAGGCCTGGCGAATTGGGTCAACCAAATCTGGAAACATGCTTGTGTAATCTTCCATCCGTCGTGTGAACAGAGCTATGGCGTCGCCGTCCTTGTGCGCTTGAATCCGTATGCCGTCGAGCTTTAACTCAAACGCCGCCTTTCCCTTCATCCGCTCGAGAACCGCATCTATGCTCTCCGCGCGTTGTGCAAGCATCGGGTTGACGGGGTGGCCGACCGATAGCCCAAGCTTCGCCAGACCGCGCTCGCGACCAGCTGCAGCCACCTTCGCAACAACTGCATAGTCGGTCGTCAGCATGTACGCGTGCTCCACGGCATCCGAAGAAACGTTGAAAGCGCTCGCTATCGCGTCACGAAGTCTGCCTTCTGCAACGCCCACTCTGAGATCTCCCAAAACGGTGCGTGTGATGTATTTTGCTTCAAGAGGGGTCGAACTTGTTAGGAGTTCTGCTATTGCGGCTATT
>CAZLQN010000091.1:0-3716 GCA_964561735.1 Hadarchaeota archaeon (SeqCode)
GGTGATCGATGGGTTCGTTACGAGGATGTTGATGCATATCATCGTCGCGAGGCTCGTCCCGGTTATCATGTATCCGGTCAGCATCGCGGTCGCCATTCTCTCTCGTGGTTCGCCTCCAACCCGCCTCAGCAAATGCTCGGCGAGTAGAATATTTGTGTCGATTGAAAAACCGATCATCAGGAGGAACCCACTCAGGGTTGCCAAGCTAAATTGCATTTGAAAAAGAGCCAGCCCGCCGAGGGCCCAGACCATGTCAAGTCCGACGCATGGCAGCATTATGCCGACGATCCTATGCCTGAACACGATCAAGACGATCACGAACATCGCGATGAATGACAAGATGATTGCCCACATAGCCCCGCGCAAGTAAGTTTGGCTTATAGCTGGCTCGATCGCATAAAATTCAGGCGTGCTTTGGATGCCAAACTGCTCGGCCATTGTGCGTTGAACCCGCTCTCTCCCGTTATCGTCGAGTGCCCTTGTGGTTTGGATATCCAAGCCGAATGTCCCGGTAGTTGAATCTTGAGTTGTGACGGCTTTGACATCGGCCGCTAGAGCTGTACTGAGCACGCTTTCGACAGCATCGGCGTTTGGGCTGTTTTCCAAGTTGCGATAAGTTATCATGGTGCCGCTCGAGAACTCGATGCTCATGGGCACGCCCCGAATCAAGAATACAGCCGCGAAGAATGCAGCGAGCACGAGTGGGATCGCAATCATCTGCCGCGGCTTCAAATGTTTTGTGTGCCATGTTATGTCCATTTAGTCGCCGTCCTTCGAGCCGTTATTTAAGCTGGCATACGTAAAAATCTGTGGTTGTTATGATTCAAGAAGGCGAGTGGGCGATCCTCATAGACGAACGGGGCAGGAAGTACCTTGTAAAGGCCGAGCGGAGGCAGCTCCACACAGACCTTGGAGTCCTTGATTTGGCCGGGCTGATAGGAGCGGAACCGGGCACCAGAATCAAATCGCATGTCGGCAAGGAGTTCGTTGTGTTGAGCCCCCGTATGGTCGACTACCTCCAAAAGATGCGCCGAATGCCGCAGATAATGCTTCCGAAGGACGCGGCACAGATAGTGGCTTACACAGGTGTGGGTCCAGGCGATCTTGTCGTGGACGCTGGCGCAGGCTCAGGAGCGCTCGCAATGTTTCTGGGAAATCTCGTCAGGCCAAATGGCAGAGTTATCAGTTACGAGGTACGGGAGGATTTTGCACAAGTGGCCGAGGAGAACGTCGCGATCGCTGGGTTGAGCGATGTGGTCAAAATAAAGCGCAAGGATATTTACGAGGGCATAGACGAGAAAAATGTCGATCTCGTGACGCTCGATTTGCCTCAGCCTGAGCGAGCGCTTGCCCACGTCTACGGAGCACTAAAACCCGGCGGTCATTTTGTGGCTTTTTCACCATGTGTCGAACATATTCAAAGGCTTTACATGGAGCTGCCAAAACATAGCTTCATCGAATATCGAACCATCGAGTGCCTTGTGAGAGATTTCGAGGTCAAACCTGGGGCCACACGTCCGAGTACGCGGATGATCGCGCACACGGGTTACTTGACTTTTGCTAGGAAAATTTAGGTTGGGCTATTGAAGTTAGCTAACTTGGCTTTGTACCCGTAATATATGATGCCGTCTTCACCGTCTTGACCTATCCGCCTGAAGATCATCTCGACGCGGTCGCCAATTTTGATTTGGTTCGGGTCGCAGTCGGTGACCTGCGCGGTGAGGCGGGGCCCTTCGTCGAGCTCTATTATCGCGAGCGCGTAAGGCGCTTGATCCTCAAAACCGTTGGGTGCGACGTGGATAACAGTGAACGAGATGATTTTACCCTTTCTATTCAACTTGTACGGATCCAGCTTGCCAATCCGCCTACATTTCGGGCAGATGTAACGCGGTGGGAAGAAGATTTTGTTACAGTTGCCACATTTTGTTCCTATGAGGTTGTATCGGTTGGAGATTTCTCTCCAGAAACGTGGGACAGCCATCAGTCACCCCTCCTCATTATGTGGACGACGACGGTTCCGCCTGAACCGCCGACGTTGTGCGTCAGCCCGATCTCAGCGCCGTTGACTTGGCGTTTGCCAGCCTCGCCGCGGAGCTGTTGAGTAATTTCTACAGCTTGGGCGATACCAGTGGCGCCAATAGGGTGCCCCTTGCCTTTGAGACCACCGCTTGTGTTTATCGGGATTCGCCCGCCGATGGCGGTTTCACCTCGCTCCGTCACCTTGCCTCCATCACCTTTTTTGCAGAAGCCCAAGTCCTCGATGGCCATTATCTCAGCGATGGTGAAACAATCGTGAACCTCAGCAAGGTCTATATCGTTTGGACCGACGCCCGCCATTTTATAAGCCAGTTCTGCAGCCTTGTTGGTGGCGGCTATTCCAGTGAGTGTCGGGCGGTCGTGTAGCGAGATGGTATCGCTCGCCTGGCCAGTGCCAGCGACCAGTATTGGAGTATCCGTGAATTCCCTCGCCCTATCGAATGGGGCCAAAATGACGCAGGCGGCGCCATCGGTGATGGGTGAGCAGTCGAGTAGCTTTAGCGGCGTGGTTACTGGGGCGGAGTTGAGCACATCCTCCACGGTTATCTCCATCTGGTACTGCGCGCATGGGTTAAAACAGGCGTTGTGGTGGTTCTTTACAGCCACCTTTGCGAGCTGTGCCTCGGTCGTGCCGAATTCGTACATGTGACGTCTGGCCATAAGCGCATAGAGGCCCGGAAAAGTAGCGCCAACGAATGCCTCCCACTCTTGGTCCGCGGCGGTGATTAGGGCCTCGGTGGTTTGCTCGGTGAGTACGTCGGTCATCTTCTCTATTCCGGCGGCGACCACGATGTCGTGAATGCCTGAGGCGACGGTTATCACCGCTTGGCGCAGGGCCGATCCACCGGATGCGCACGCTGCCTCAACTCGCGTGCAGGGTATAGGCGTCAAGCCAGCGTGGTCGACTATCAGCGAGGCGATGTGTTCCTGGCCGATGAACTGCCCAGCCGACATGTTTCCCACATACATGGCGTCGATTTTCTTACCATCTATGCCAGCATCCTCGATCGCCTGAGCTCCAGCCTCGAGCATCAGCCGCCTGAGGGAGACATCCCAAAGCTCCCCAAATTTTGTCAACCCAACCCCAATAATTGCAACCTTGCGCATTTATCTCACCAAAAGTTGCTTGAATTTTACATAAGTGGAGTAGTCGATGTATGTTTTATTGTTAACGTAGTCCGCCACTTTGGGCGCGATGTTCCGCTTAGCTTCTATCCCATCTTTTACCATGATGCTGAAAGCATCGCTGCCAGAGCCCGAGCCATAGGAAACCACTAGGATTCTTTCACCCGGCTTCGCTTGGTCTAGGACCGTGGCTAAGCCGATCATACTCGCCCCGGAATATGTATTGCCAATTTTTTGTACGATTAGTCCGGGCATTATTTGCTCCTTGACAAAGCCCAGCTCCTTTCCAACCTGGAGCGGAAACTTGCCGTTTGGTTGATGGAAGACGGCATATGCAAAGTCCTTGGGTGTGAGTTGGAGCTTCCTCAGGAGTCCATGGGCAGCAGAGAGTACGTGTTTAAAATATGCAGGTTTGCCGGTGAAACGCCCGCCATGCTTAGGGTATGGTCGCATTTCCCGCCTCCAGAAGTCGGGGGTGTCGGTGGTGTAGGAATATGTGTCCTCGATGGAGGCAATTGTCTGGTCGTCATCCTTTACGACGACGACCGCCCCCG
>CAZLQN010000092.1:0-3715 GCA_964561735.1 Hadarchaeota archaeon (SeqCode)
AGCCACTCCCTGCCTTCCATCTCCGCCCCTATTTCCACAATTCCCCCATCCTTGCACTTTTGCCTAATTCTTCTTCAATACGGATTAGCTCATTAAGCTTAGCTATCCGCTCGCCGCCGACAGTGCCCGTCTTGATCATCGGACAGCCCCAGCCCACGGCGAGGTGTGCGATCGCTTTGTCGGGGGTCTCGCCGGAGCGATGCGATATGACAGGCACGCAGCCATGTTCCTTCGTCAGCTGCACGGCCTTGAAGGCATCCGTCAGCGTCCCTATTTGATTCGGCTTTATCAGCACAGCGTTCGCCGCGCCAACTCTCATGCCCTTCTGGATCCTGGCGACGTTCGTCACGAAAAGGTCATCGCCGCATATCAAACATCGCTTGCCTATTTTTTTCGTCAGCTCAGCAAATCCATCAAAATCTTCCTCTTGCAACGGATCCTCTACATAGAAAAGTCTGAATTTATCAATCAAATCAATGACAAAATCTATTTGTTCTCCAGCATCGCGGGATTTGCCTTCGCGCTCGTAAACATACATCTGTTTTTTATCATCATAGAGACCGCTAGCTGCAATATCCAATGCTGGTCTGACTTTGAATCCAACTTCATCTGTGACCTCCTCGCAGGCTTCAAAAACAACTTCGAGGGCGGCCAAATTATCCAGGTTGGGGGCCCAAGCGCCCTCGTCGCCTTTTCCGCCGGTAAATGTTTTGTCCTTAATTTCTATCAATTCTCTGACTTTTTTATGAACCTGTGTATTTGCGGACGCCGCATCGACAAACTTTTTGGCTCCAACCGGTATGGCGATGAACTCTTGGATATCTGGAGCCATCTTTCCCGCGTGAGCCCCGCCGCCGAGCACGTTGCCGAGCGGATACGGCAGTCTGGTCGCCCGCCCGCCACCTAAATATCTGAATAACGACACGCCACGCGATGAAGCAGCTGCCTTCGCCACAGCGATGGAAACCGCGACCACCGCGTTGCCGCCGATTTTGGAAAAGTTCGAAGTCCCATCAATTCCGTGGAGGAGCGAATCAATTTTTTCTTGCTCATCTACAGCCACGCCAACAAGTTTTGGAGCCACAGACTTCTCCATCGCCCTGACGGATGCGTCAACGCCACCTTCTGGAAATGCGACAACTTCATGCCTGCCCTTGCTCGCTCCACTCGGCGCCGCCGCCCGCCCGAAGTCGGCTATTTTTTTAGATTCATCCCGCGCCACCACATCCACTTCTATCGTGAAGTTGCCTCTGCTATCGAGGATTTTGCGGGCAACTATACTATCAATTATCGCCGACATCACATCGCCCACCAAACATCGTTATCAGCATTTAAGTAAGCTGCGCTTATCATGAGTTCGAAGAAAGTAATTAAACTTCAACATCCAAATTATTTTGGTGAAAATGCGAGTTACTGTAGTGATCCCTGCAAAAGACGAAGGCGCAACAATCGCCGAGGTGGTGCGTGCAGCAAAGCAAGCGAAATGGGTTGATAAAATAATAGTTGTTGATGGGCACTCAGCCGATAGCACAGCAGAAGAGGCTAGGCGGGCAGGCGCGAGGACCATCACACAATCAAAGAGACGCTACCCTGGAAAAGGTGTGGCGATGCGCGATGGATTCGAGGCAGCGCTGACTGATATCATTGCGTTTGTAGATGCAGACATTGTAAACATTGAACCACAAATGCTCGAAAAATTGGTAGAACCCATAATAAAAGGTGAAGCGGACTTTGTTAAAGGAATGTTCGAGCGCGCTGGGGGCAGAGTAACGGAGCTTGTGGCCAAGCCACTCCTCCAAATGTTTTTCCCTGAAGTAGCTGGGTTTTCACAACCTCTCAGCGGGGAGATAGCGGGCAGACGATGGGTGTTCGAACACGTAAAGTTTGAAGAAAATTGGGGAGTCGACGTTGGTATTTTGATAGATGCTGTGCGATCCGGCGCTAGGGTAAAGGAAATTCATATCGGTTTTAAAGACCACTTGATGAAACCGTTGCTAGACCTGCGAGAGATGGCACAGCAGGTGGCTGAAACTATCATCAAAAGGGCCGCTAAACATGATATTCTCAAGGATCTTGCTTGGGTATCCCAGCCGCGCTACTGGGTAACTCATCATGAACTTGGCGAAAAGGTGAAAAAACCGAAGGCTAAACTCGTCGTCTTCGACTTCGACGGCACGTTGGTCGATGGTAGAGTCATTGATGCGATAGCTCAAAAGTTCAACCTCGTAGAAGAGCTGGAAAAGGTGCGCAAAACCACGCCCTCCGGACACAAGCAGTCCTTGGAAATTGCAAAGCTTCTCAAAGGTACCAAGCTCCAAGATATGCTACAGGTTGCAAAAGAGATCCCTCTCATGCTGGGCACAAGCGAAACACTTCGAGAGTTGGAAAACAAGAGTTGTTACATAGGTATAATAAGCGACGGCTATGGGCGGGCGATAGAGGCCGCAACGAGCGAGCTACCGATCGATTTCATCGTCGCAAATGAACTCGAGGTACAAGATGGTGTGCTCACTGGTAACGTGCACATGCCCTTTGGTTGGATTAAAAAAGAGGATTGTTTGCAACATTCGGTTTGCAAGCTCGCAGCCATCCACAGACTTGCTGAGGAAGTCGGTGCGAGCATGAAAGAAGTAGTCGCAGTCGGAAATGGCGAAGTTGACACGTGCATGGTGGAGGCCGCTGGTTTGGGCATCGCGTTCAATCCAAACTCCGTCAGACTTGTAGAATCTGCAAAAGTTGTCATAAGAGAAAAAAATCTCAAAAAAATTCTAGAACACATGCACCAGCACTCGCTGTTGGACTAGCTCAACTACACCGAGTGGGCGCTCCACACTACGCTTCGATTGTCTATGTACACCGTGCCGTAACCGAATAGCCAACGCTGGAATCTCGTGGAGTAGCCGTCATAATACATAAAGGTATACCCGCCCGTCGCACTCTGGAACCAGCCGGCCACCACCTTGTTTCCGGTCCACTTTGAGAGCTCCCTTTTAGTGATGGACATCGCCGAAAGCTCGTTGGCGGTGGACGCCGTGTACTCATTTTCGACGGTTATTTGACCGGTGCTGTTTTCAAACATGATCACGATGGATTTGCTGCCACCTACTATGGCGCCAGCAGCAAAATGATCGTTGTCCGTCTCGCTCGCCAACTCACAGAATTGGATCTCCACGTTTTCAGTTGAAACTCCCTCCCTTGCAGCCAGAGCATTTGTGATCTCCTGGATCGGCATCTCCAAGAAGCCCGGCTTACCTGCTCCTCCCTCCTCGGGTGGCTTTTCAGCTGGTCGGGTGATAACATAGACTGCAGCGACACATACAACCAACAGTACGACAACCACGACCATACCAACTTTAAATTTTGTTCCACCGGATTTCAATTTTTATCCCCCACGACTCCTCGCTCATAAAGCAAATGCATTGGTTGTGTCGCCGTCGAATTGCTGCGGGTAGTTGTTCGGAGTGTTGTACTGCGTGCCAACCAGTACATCGTTGATGAGTGATTGCCTCGCCCACGTGAAGTTGCCCTCCATCTGCTGGGTGCCCGACAACCCGCGAACCAATCCTCGATCGGCGAACCAATAACCCCACGCGCCATTCTGATACTGAGGTATGCCGAAGCCGTAACCGTCGTCGCTGCAAGCGGTGGTCATGTATCTCTTGCTGCCGGTGGCGACCTCGTTCATGCCTCCAGACCTGCAAGTGTCCAAAAATAC
>CAZLQN010000093.1:0-3664 GCA_964561735.1 Hadarchaeota archaeon (SeqCode)
AGCAGAAGGTCATAACCGGGCTCAGGAGCGGGCCCAAAAGCGTCTCGGCGCTGGCGGAGGCTGTGGGGATGAAGCTGCCCCACGTGAGCAAGGCGCTTAAGGCTGGTGATCCATGAACATTATCCCCCCTCACCTTTTCACCCCTGTTCATCCCATCGAATATCACAAAATCTATGGGGTCGAAAATCGCCTTCACATCCCCCACTGGTGTAAATTCCGCCTTATGCTCGCTATATCCCGTGGTTAAGTAGTTCCTTGCCGGCTTCCCGCATAAAAAAGAAAGGGGGGAGAAGACTATTCGGCTCATTGGGCAGTCTTGTAGCAGACTAGCAGAATTGCCAAATCGTCTGCCTGTTGCATCCATTCCACAGCAAGGAAAGAGCATTGCGGGGAAGCCACCGAATGCGAAAACCGTGCTTTTTAGCGTCGGACCCGAACCCGTTTGCGCGCTGAACCCTTCGGGCCCACCATTTTTCTGAGAAATGTAGCAACATGATTAATTACCTTGTCCAACAAAAACTACAACGTGCCCCGGTGGTGTAGACCGGTCAATCATACGGCCCTTTCGAGGCCGCGACGCGGGTTCAAATCCCGCCCGGGGCACCACAAGATTATTTACTTATACAAAGCTTTGCCCCTTCAGCGATGACCCAGATGAATATGACCACGGCCGAAAGCGTTTCCGGAATCGCCAATCCGCTCCATGTCGAAACAAATGCCCATGGGACGCCAACGAGGATCCCCGCCAGCACCGTCAAGAGCCCGAACTTCTTGGACCCCGCCACCATCAAGCCTGCGCCGATCAAGAAGAACGAGAGAGCGGAAATCCCGAAGAATGCCACAGCGACGTAGGTATGGATGTCCCCGGCCGACTCGGTGAACACCCCTATACAGGAAAGGGCGATGGCGCCGATGAAAAGTAGCGCTGCCCCCGCGCGTTCAAGAGCTCTCCCACTGACGACCAATAGGCCGGCCGCGAACACCATCATGAGGATCCCGCCGACTATCAACCCTGAGTTGAATATCGAAGCAGCCCCGCTCACGCCGAGGTCGCTCAGCGCGTTCGCAGTCCAGCTGAACCAAGGAGACTGAGATATGGCGGCGAGCACGGACGATAAAACCACAATTGAGGCGAGAATTCCACAGACCCAGGCGACCATCATCATCTTCTTTTTGGCCACGATATCGAACTCCATTTAGTATTATCATTGTTTTCTTTTTAAAGCTCGCCCCCAAGGATATGGCTTGCCGAACCTGCCGCGCGGGTTCAAATCCCGCCCGAGGCGCTGCCACAAACTCGGCATACTTTTATAGGGCTGTACAAATTACATACTGTAGATACAAATCCGAGGAGGTGAAAAATTGGCAGCGGCACAACCGGCGCCAGCGCCGAGAAAACAGATCACCCTACAAGTAGACATCACCCATCCAGGACTGTATTTGGCTCTCGCTGGGCTCATATTACTCATCGGGGTCGTGGCACCATGGTACTCAGCATTTGGACAATCCATGAGTGGTTGGGAAGCGGGCACGGGTAAAATAACGTTGTTCCTCGCACTGATAATGTTCGGCACAGCGGCTATCTCACTTGGCATCGTCCGCAGTCCAGCTCTAGAAAAAGTTTTCCCCACATTCGGTGCTTCTTGGATATGTGGTTTCATCGCGATAGTCACGAGTTTGATACAGACGCAGAATAGCTCTTGGGGCCTTTACTTGACTATAGTCGGCGGTGTGATATCGATTATCGCGGCGATCTGCGCGTACACCAGACGCATATAGAAGTGACCGGCTAAGCACATGGGCCGGTTTTCTTTTTTCATTTCATTTTAAGTTATCAAAAGAAAACTTTTTACCAGCGGTTGGTCATGATTGCTTGTGACAATATGCAAGAACGCCCAACGTGCGGCAAATCCCTCACCCCTCCAACGGTCAGGTGTGCGACTTGTAACGCCGAGCTCCACCGTGCGTGCGGAAAACATGCACTCGGAAAATGGTACTGCAAGAACTGCTACAAGAAAGTCAAAAAGCAGGTGAGGTTCGAGCACATGGCGCAGCGCGCTTCGGTCTTTGGGGCAAAGAAACCGAGCAAGGTTTGGTAGCAACTCCTTTTAGTTTTGTAATCCATACAGATTCTTGCGGGGGTGGCTGAGCATGGCCAAAAGCGCAGGCTTTAGGAGCCTGTCCCGTAGGGGTTCGAGGGTTCAAATCCCTTCCCCCGCACCACAATAAAAAATCTAGAACTAGCTCCTCAACGCTTCTCTCAGCAATGGATCAACTATTTTGTATTTCTCATCAGCTTTCTTTACGAATCCAGCTCCAGAAAGAGCCCCAAGCAAATTCGTAAAATTTTTGTCATCTACAGAACCAAATTTCAACTCGACGACTTTCTTGAGGTCGGTCCAAGTGGCTTCTTTCACCGCTAGATACTTCAACATCTCTAGATATCTCTCCTTTGCCTCTCGATCTTTTAAGAAGTTGTTCAACTCTTGAAGGGTCAATCTCTTTCCATTGTTCACCGTTTCTTGAAGTGCTTTCTCCACATCGGTTCGTGAAGGGATCAATTTTTTATGTCCAACCAATCTTGCGCCGAAGTCAGTGAGCCATCCTGGAATGCCATCTATTGTATTTATTACAGAATTCAAGTGGGCTTCATCAACTTTTACATTTTTTTGACGAAAGCCGAGTTTAAGAAAGTCTAGGGATTGAGCATCATCGAACTTTTTGAGTGGTATGCGATGGATATAACGCCCATAAAGTGGATTTTCTGGCCCTGGATCGAGGATTTCTTCGAGGAGGCCAAATTGCGATCCAGTAAAAACAATCGAGATGTTTTTGCAGTAGTCGTAGACGTGAGCTAAAATCGCGGGCATTTCAACACCTACAACTCTTTTTATCTCCTGAGCCTCGTCGAAAGTGAGCACGAGTTTTACCTTTCTTTTTTTGCATTCCAAGTTCAGGTTATCAAAAATGGAGGAAAGAAGCGAGGGAAAGGTCTTCAACGATGGTCTTTTCTTAATCTTCAGCCTGAACCCCTTTGGGCTTACTTCTACTTCAAATTCTTCAATCCCTTCAAAAACTTTCTTTAAAATATCGATCAACTTTTTTCTTTCCTCAGATGCGCGCTCGAAGCCCTCGATCAACGTTTCAGCAAACGCGGAGAGCGGGATTATCTTATAGCTCGATAGGGTCCTAAAATCTATTGTAACTGGAATGAAATCACGACTTATGGTATGTAGCCCGCAAAGGATGATAGAGGTTTTTCCTATGCGCCTAGGCCCTAACACTGCGATCCATTTGCTGTCCAAAAGTTGTGATGCAAACTCGTGCAGCTCATCTTCTCGCCCGTAAAGATAACGTGGGTCATCCTTTGGTCTTGTGTCAAAATAGTCCGACACTGGTAGCACCACCAGTAACTGGTAGTACCACCAGTATTTAAGGTTTGAGAGCATGAGATTCTAAAGCTTGTCTATATGGATCCTGGGTTCAATCCCACCCCCCGCACCACTCTCAACATGCTAAATGAGCAAGATTTAGGCAGTTTTTAGGCATAAAAATTTCATTTCGGTAGATTCAAACAGTAGTTTAAACCTATTCCCCCGCACCATAGGTTGTACTATCTTTTAGTTGTTAGACATTGAGTTACCCGGTTGAGAACTTGAGGAGG
>CAZLQN010000094.1:0-3638 GCA_964561735.1 Hadarchaeota archaeon (SeqCode)
AAAGCCCATAAACGCACGAAGCGCGTGCCTGTGTGGGTGATGGCCAAAACGACGGGCAAGGTGCGCAGCCACGTAAAGCGCCGCAGCTGGCGCAGGCAGCGCATCAAACCGTAGGTGAAAAAATGCCCGAGGAACGCGTCTACGTCATACCACTCAGGTCCGCCACCAAAAGGGCGCGGCGAAAAAAGCGGACACCGAGGGCCGTCAAGACAGTACGCGAGTTTTTGAAACGCCACATGAAATCAGAAAATGTAAAAATTGGTGAAGACCTGAACCGCAAGCTCTGGGAGCGCGGAATCGAGAGGACCCTGCCTCGGATCAGGGTGAAGGCTGTCAAACAAGACGATGGCTCTGTCGAGGCTTCTCTCGCCGAGTGATGGGTGCTGTGGATGCCAGTCGCGAGGGTCAACTTCGGTCGCCTGCCATATCTCGGGGTCTTTGCGCTCGCTACTGACAAGGTCGCCATATTGCCGAGCCGATTTGGTGCCAAGGAAAGGGTGGTGCTCGAAGCTCTGGGCGTGCCAATCATAAAATCCAACGTAAGCAAGAGCCCCCTCATAGGGATATTTGCGACTGGCAACTCGAACGGTCTGGTGGTCTCGGAGCTGCTTGAGCCGGATGAAGAAAAAATGCTGAAGGAGAATGGCCTACAAATAATGAGAATTCCTGGAAAGTTCACGGCACTCGGCAACATGGTTCTCGCCAACGACAACGGCGCCCTCGTGAGCGTGGATTTTCCTCGCGAGATGCTACCAGTGCTGAAAGATGCCTTGGGTGTGCAGACGGAATACGCTACAATCGCTGGGCTCAAGAACGTCGGCGCTGCTGCAGTCGCAACAAACAAGGGAGTGCTCGTGCATCCAGACATAAGAGACGATGAAATAAATTTGATGAAGAGCGTGTTGCGCGTGCCCATCGACGTCGGAACAGCGTGCAGCGGGATAAAATATATCGGAACATGCGTGGTCGCAAATTCACACGGCGCAATCACAGGAGAAAACACGACGGGTCCGGAGCTCGGTAGGATAGAGAGCACGCTGGGTTTCATTTGAGATGATGCAAACGAAAATTTTTAGAGTGAAGGGTTGGTTCCAGAAGCCTTGGCAGAAACAAGTGTTCGTGAAGGAGCTCCCAGCGCTCTCGGAGCAGCAGGCCATTGAACGCATCTACTCGGAGGTCGGAAGCAAACATAAAGTAAAGAGAAACCTCCTCCATATTGAGGAAATAGTTGAGATAAAACCTGAGGAGGCCAAAGATCCCCGAATAAGGGCGATGGTGAGCTAAATGGAAAAATTGAGTAAGGAAGAGCAACAGAAGCTCCAGCAAATATTCAACGAGCTCCAGAACTATGAGGCTATGGCCGACCTTCTGAGGCAACAGATAAACATGATAGCGAACTCCCTAACTGAGCTCTCGATGACAGTTGAAACTATCAAGACGATCAGGGAACTCAAACTGGGTACCGAGATACTCGTGCCAATTGGTTCCGACTCCTTCGTCACCACGAAGCTGGCCACGACCGACAAGATCATCACCGGTCTAGGTGCGGATGTCTCAGCTGAGCAGAGCGTCGATGGCACAAAGCAGATGCTGGAGGCGCGCATCGCCGAGCTGGGACGTGTTTTGGAGCAGGCGAGGCAGGAGCTCGAGAAAATCGGCAAGCAGATCGAGGAGCTCAGGCCGGAGGCCGACCGCATCTTGACGAAGACGAAGGAGAGATAGATGTTCGAGAAACTGAAACAGAAGCTCAAGAAAATAGTGGAACGAGTCACCAAAAAAACCACCGAAGAAGCTCCAGCGGAAATCCCGACTGAAAAACCTACCGAAGTTCCACCAGAAGCACCAGTAGAAGCTGCACCCGAGGTCTCGCCAGAAGTTCCCGCCGAAGTAAAACCTGAAGCCCCACCAGAGGTTCCTGTCGAAGTTGAACCTGAGATCCCACCAAAAGTACCTGCTCTCCCAAAAGTTGCACCAAAAGTAACACCTCCCGCACCAGAAGCGCCGCCAGCTAAACCAAAAATATTGCCACCTGCAAAGCCCAAAGTGCTGAGGCGTGTGGTGGCGCGCATCACACGAAGGGAGCTCACACCCGCCGATGTTGAAGACATCATCTGGGAACTCCAAGTCGGCCTTCTCGAGAGCGATGTAGCCGTGCCCGTGTCGGACAAGATAATCGACCGCACGAAGGAGTTGCTCACGGGGAGGAAACTCGGTCTGACCGAGGATCCGAAGAAGCTTGTGGAAGAAATTTTGCTGCATGCCATCCGCGAAGTTCTTAGCACCAAGAAAAAAGTGGATGTACTTGAGCTGATTAAAACAAAGCGTGCAAAAGGGGAGCCAGCCGTCTTCGTTTTCTTGGGCATCAATGGACATGGGAAAACTACCACAGTTGCAAAGTTTGCGAAATATATCGTCGACCACGGCTACAAGCCAATCCTAGCAGCCGCAGACACATTCCGCGCGGCTGGCATAGAGCAGCTGGAGATTCACGCTGACCGCCTCGGACTGGAAGTCGTAAAGCAGAGGCGTGGCGCTGATGCTGCAGCAGTCGCCTTCGATGCCATCGCACATGCAAAGGCTCGAGGCTTCGACGTCGTGTTGATAGATACTGCCGGCAGAATGCAGACGGACGTTAATTTGATGGATGAGATGAAGAAGATAGTGCGAGTATCGAAACCTGATCTCAAAATCTTTGTCGGAGATGCCCTGACAGGGAACGACGCGGTCGAGCAGGCATCGACATTCGACAAAGCTGTTGGCATAGATGGCTCAATCTTGTGTAAGATGGACGCCGACGCCCGCGGTGGAGCAGCGCTTTCGATAACTCAGGTGACTGGCAAACCAATTTTGTTCTTGGGCACGGGGCAAGATTACAAAGATTTGGTAGAGTTCGATCCTGATTTTCTGTTGAAGGCGCTTTTCTCCGACTAACTTTTTTTCAAAAGCTCCGCGCGCAAAAGTTTTAGAATTTCGCGGGGATCGGCTCGCCCCCCTGTGAGCTCCATCACCTTGCCAGCTATGAAATTGAGCGCCTCCTTCCTGCCCGCGAGGTAATCCTTTACAGCTTTTTGGTTCCTGCGGATGGCCTCTTTTACGGCTAATTCAAGATCTTCCCACTCGATCCGTTCAAGACCTAATCTCTGCACGAGCTCCTTCGGGTCGGCCGGTTTCTTGACCAGTTCTCTGAGCACAAGCTCGCCTTGCTCCGGGGTGACCTTGTGATGTTGGATCATCTGAAGCAAAGTGATTAGTTGCTTCGGAGTGAACTTGATGTCCGCGGCGCTGAGCTTCATGTAGTTGAGCACTTTCTTCAACTTGGTCCTGAACCACATCGCCGCCAACTTTGGATCCACTTCTTTCGCGACTTCCTCAAAGAGATCTGCAAATTTTCTCTCGCTCACGATTACATTCGCCGCCGCCTGCTGTATGCCGTACTGCTCCACCAAGCGCTGCTCCCTCAAGTGAGGCGGTTCAACCATCTGCTCGCGAATCTTTTGAACTTTCGCATCGTCGATGACGAGCGGAAAGATATCTGGGTCTGGGATGTAGCGATAGTCCTCCTCCATCTCTTTCAGGCGCATCGATGTCGTGATCATCTGGCTCTCCAGGTAGGCCCTCGTCTCGCGAACCACAGCCTC
>CAZLQN010000095.1:0-3601 GCA_964561735.1 Hadarchaeota archaeon (SeqCode)
CCTCGAAGCGTATCGGCTCCTTCCTGAACCTCACGTTCTCCTCCCGCAGATAGCCGTCGAGGTATACGTTTATTCCTACGCGCACCCCTCGCGGCTCGGATATCACGCCGTACGCGCCGGGCGTGCCGTATGTGACGTGGACATGGTCGCACATGTAGTCGAGCGTCGCCAAGTCATGCTCCACGACGAGAACAGCCTTCTTCGAGTGGGCCAAGCCTCTGATGACCCGCGCGGCGTTCAGGCGTTGGAAAACGTCAAGGTGCGAGCTTGGTTCATCGAAGTAGTAAACGTCTGCCTCCTTCGCAGCTGCGGCCGCTATTGCCAAACACTGGAGTTCCCCACCGCTTAAATGACTGATCTCGCGGTCGAGCACTTCGCCCAGCTGTAGCTCGTCTACTAACTTCTTCGCCGCCCCTCGCTCGTCCACTTTTTCAAGCAACTTTCCAACTTTTCCCTTCACGGCAGTTGGCAGCTTGTCGACCGCCTGCGGCTTGTACACGACTTTGGCTTTACTTATATTCGCGAAATATGCTTGAAGCTCTGACCCCTTGAAAAATTCGTTCAAATCGTGCGTTGATGCTGGCTTCGAATGCCCGAGGTTAGGCTTGAGTTTACCCGCCAAGATTTCGAGCGCAGTCGTCTTGCCTATGCCATTTTGTCCAACGATGCCGGTGACCCTGCCCGCCCGTGGAATGGGCAGCCCATAGAGAGCGAAGCCGTTGCGACCGTAGCGATGTACGCACTTTCCCTCGAGCTCCTTCGGCAGGTTGATGATGAATATCGCTTTGAAAGGACACTTGTGAACACAGATACCACACCCGCTGCACAAGTCTTCGGAAATCGTCGGGCTCAACGTTCGCTCGTCGATGGTGATCGTCTCGTCGCCCGTGCGAACGCCAGGGCAGTAGCGCTGGCACTCGAGTGCGCATTTCTTCGGATGACATCTGTCGCGATCTATGATGGCTATCCTTGGCATGTTATCAAACCGTCCTTTTATCTTTATATAATCCTGATACTTATTTCAGATGGGTGAGCCGATGGAGTGGTGGCAGTGGATCATCAAGATTGTGCTAGGGCTAGTTCTACTTTTGATAGCTGCAGGTAGCGCCCTCTTCGGCTACATATGCGCGAAAGCTCAGGCCAAGAGCTGGGCCGCTGGCTGCTTCACAGTTACGGCTGTCAGTATCGCGATTTTCGCTTGGCTGATATTTTTCTTGTGGCGATAAATGAAAAATAATTAGTTAAAGTTCTCCTTTTTTCCAATATTCCATGTTGAGTTTGACTGCGTGCTCTCCGAGCTCAGTCCGTATCTCGTCCACCGCTTGCTTGAATTTTTGCTCGGTGTCTAATCCATTTAGTTTCCTCAAGCGCGGAATTGCAAAGACATCGAGCGCGAGGTCTATGTCCTGTTTGGTGAGTGGGGCCTCCTTCACCTTGTCCAGAAGTATTTCGGCCGCCTTTTGGGCTATCCACTCCAACTCATGCGTCATTTCATCCCAACATTTTTAACATGCACACGCTTAAAGCTGCTCGGTGATGGCATGGATGTTTTCGACGCGATCAAGGGTCGCAGGAGCGTGCGCGCTTTCAAGCGGGACGCGATAAAAAATGATGATCTCAAAAAGATTTTGGAAGCTGCGAGGTGGGCACCGAGCGCGGGAAATCGTCAACCGCTCGAGGTCATCGTAGTAAGGAATGAGGCAACTAAGCAGAGACTGGCCCAAGCGGCACGAGGGCAGGATTTCATCATCGATGCTCCAGTAGTCCTCGTAATCTGCGCTAACATGACGAGGACATCGAGTAGGTACGGTGAGCGCGGCGCTGATTTATATTGCATCCAAGACACTGCGGCGGCGGCGCAAAACATTCACTTGGTGGCGTACGCGCTCGGTTACGCGACGTGTTGGATAGGCGCCTTCGATGAGGGAGAGGCAGCTGAAGTCGTCGACGCGCCGAGTGGCGTTAGGCCCGTCGCTATTATCCCGATAGGCAAGCCCGCGGAGAAGCCGAGCGCGCCGCAGCGTATCCCGCTGAGCGAAATAGTGCACGAAGAAAAATTTTAGATGAGCCTTGCCCCGACTTTATCGATGCCGGCGACGAGCACGGAGCTTGAATAGAGTCGCTTCAGGAAGGCTTTCTTCACCGCTGCGACATTCTCCTTTTCGACCGGTGCGAAGACGGCTTTGCCTAGCATCACCATGCTTGCCCCCATCGCTTCAGCTGACGTGGCGGCTTCCATCAGCGCACGCATGTCATCGTCAAGCAATCCCATGGACTCTGCGAACTCGCTTGAAACATCCACAAAGTTTTTGATTTCTGGAGAACTCAGCAACTTCTTGAGGGCTATTCCGCCATATTTTTTTGATCGCTCCAATATTTTCTTATCTCGAAGGAGTTCTTTCGTCAACAGCAGACCAAGCGTGCCGCACACTATCCTTATGTTATCTGGAACACTGATCCGCTGCCATCTTCCGTGCGGTGGAGCTCCTGGCTCGATCCCGATCACCAAGCCACCGGTCATCTGCGCTCCGACATCACCCAATCCTGTGCCGCATGTTACCTCGGCGACATGGGCGACCCTCGCAGCCTCCGTTTTTGAAATCGTTATCCCCAAAGCTTTTGGTAGGGCTAACGCCACACCGAACGCGCCGGCGCCGCTCGCGCCGTATCCAGCGCCAATCGGGACCTGCGAATAGTGCTTGACGATAACATCCGATGGTTCTAGTGCATCGCGCAATACCTGCTCGGCCGCGACAAAACTTGTCCGAGCTTCGGGTGCCTGTTTATCGTTGATAAAAATTTTGACTTTTGTTCGCTCGCTCGGCCGCACCTCTACGCGCGTCGTGACGCCGGTATCTATGCATGGGCCGCAGTTGCGAGAGCCCTTGCGCTCTGGGTCGCTTGCCTCGCAGACTTGAAAAAATCCGGATATGTGGCCAGGCACGAACGCCGACGCTTTCTTCATCGCTGGCTTCCCCGAAGTTTCTCTATTGCGGCATCTAAGATGATTTTTGCTATTTCCGCCTTGCTCGCCTTCAAGTGTCTGGAGCTTGAGGAGGTGACGATCTCTACCTCATTCGTATCGACACCAAAACCTGCCCCCTGCCTTGAGACGTCGTTCGCAATCACCATGTCGAACTCGCCCTCGCGCAGCTTCCCAACCGCCGCCGCCTTCAACTGCTTATCGCGGACGTCGTACTCTGCCTTGAATCCTACGATGAAAGCTTTAGGCGCAAGCTCTCTTGCACCATCCAAGACCCTTGGCGCTGGAACGAGCTTCAGGCTCAAAGGTTTGTAATGTCTGAGTTTTTCTTTAGATATTTTTGCCACGACGAAATCTTGAGGCGCAGCTGTCGAGACGACGATATCTGGTCGCCTCTTCATCTCATTCACGAAGGCTTTGCGCATCTCGGTGGTCGTCTTGACTCGGATCACTTTTACGCCCGCTGGTGGTTCCTCAGTCCCAGGGCCGTAGACCAAGGTGACGTCGGCCCCGCGAGAGGCCGCCGCGCGCGCTACAGCTATGCCCATCTTGCCCGAGCTCTTGTTTGTTATGAATTTGATTGGGTCAATGTGCTCGATCGTGGGGCCAGCTGTGATT
>CAZLQN010000096.1:0-3577 GCA_964561735.1 Hadarchaeota archaeon (SeqCode)
ATATCTCATCAGTTCGTTGAAATCTAGCGCTATTTGCATGAATTTTAGTGTTTCCAAATTTCTACCGCCTTCTTCTTGAACTCCCTCCTTTTCTTCTCGAGGAAGCGGTAAACTGCAGAATGAGGTACTCCTCTGAGCAGCATCTCTATTGCCTCCCTCGCGACGGAGAGTTGCTCTGGCACGCCGATCAGCGCGATGGTTTTCCCGTACACCGACATGTAGGCTCCAGTCGTCTCCTCTATTATTCGGCGAGTCTTGCCCCCCTCACCTATCACGCGGCCCTTGAGCCGGACGAGCGCTTTGTCCGAGCGACCTATCATATCTGTGATATCGATGACCTGAAGATAGTTGTCCTCGTCGAACAAGCGGTAGGCGCGCTCCGCGCTGAACCCCCGCGCTATCGCGTTTAAAATATCCTTCACCTGCAATATACTCAGAGGATCTTCACCGCGTTGTATCGTCGCCTCGCCGGTCTCGCTGTCCAAGGTTATCCTCGCGCCGCTCCTGCGCTCTATCTCCCGCTTGACCTCCCCGCCAGGGCCTATGGCAACGCCCACTCTATCCTTGGGCAACCTGAGATGCTCCATACCCATCGACGCTCAAGACTTATCCTCGAACACCATGCTACTCGACGGCTCGAGCTTACCTGAATATTTGCCCTTGATGTCATCGTAGCCCCGCCGAGCAGCGCGATCCATGGTGTAGAACAGAAGTTGGCATATCCTCATCCCCGGGTACAGTTTCACTGGCGCTGGGTTCATATTGAGGATCTCCAACGTCACCGGGAAAGGTTTCTTCGTGCCAGAACCTGGGTTGACGTGGCCCGAGGAGATGTGGATAAAGACCCCCATGCGAGCGACAGACGATCTTCCCTCTATCGCGCCCACGAGATCATTTGGCACAGCCACTTTTTCTAATGTTACGCCGAGCGCGAGTTGCCCAGACTTCAAGACAAATGGCTTTCCCTTGGTGTCGATCAGCTCCGTGTTTTTTTCGATCGATTTTTTATCGAATGGATCTACAGCCTTGGTTTGTTTGAAGACCCTGAACTTGTTACCGAGGCGAAGGTCCACTTGGCTCGGCCCAATCAACTTTTCATCAAAAGGTTCTATCACGATTCTGCCCTGCCTCAGATATTCGCGGATTTGTTCCCCCGAAAGGACTGCCATTAGTTCACCCAAAAATCAATCGCCTGCACAGGCAAAAATGTTATGGTGCCATCAACTCATTTTTCCCTTGATATTTTCAAACAACTCGATCGGCTCCTTCGTTTCCACGCCGAGCCTCCTGAAATAGCGCACGATGTTCGTGAGGTCCCGCATGAGCAGCTCGTTCGCCATTGGATTCGCGATATCCGTTCCCATTGAAAAGTCTATGAGCACCGGCCCAGGCTCGAGTAAAACATTGTACTCGCTCAGGTCCGCGTGCACGAGCTGGGCTTTCGTGTAGAGAGTTTCAACGTCATCCAACAATTTCCTGAATGTTTGCTTCGGATTTTTAGGCTTACAATCTTTCATCCTTGGATACGGCACGCCGCCTTCGCCGATGAACTCCATCGCGAGCACATTGTTTTCGAAGTCTATCGGCATCGGGACCCGAACGCCAGCTTCGTGGGCGCGCTGCAAGTTCTTGAACTCCCGCGATGTCCAAGTGTAGATTATCCTCCTTCGGTCGCGGTGGAAACTCCTGAAACGTGGGTCGCCGACCAAGTAGCGATACATCGTCTTGAAATCCGAGGTCGCGATGCGGTATATCTTGACCGCCACGTAGTTTCCCTGTTCGTCCAAAGCGCAAAAAATATTTGCCTCCTTCCCAGTGCTCATCACACCGTAGAACGTCTTGACGATGCCGCGATTGACCATGTGATAGAGGGTGAGCAACGTTTGGTGGTCGAAGACATCCGCTATTGTTTTTAATTCATCCGAGTCTTTCTCAATTCGTTCGAGCTTTCGCCGTTCGAGTTTTTTCAAAAGGTCCTCAAAATTCTCCGCCAATGAGCCACCCGACTAACTCCAGAGTCCCTTCTTCTGCAACCAATAGAGCTGAGTTCTAGTGTAGCGATAGACGAGGTCGCCCTTCTCATCGCTCTGAACTTCCCATGGGCGGATGATCACCACATCACCCTGTCGCACCCAGAGGCGCTTTCGCAGCTTTCCGGGGATCCTGCAAATTCTGGTGTGACCGTCCTTGCATCTGGCGCGCAGACGATCGAAGCCGACCATCTGCTCGGCGACGCCAAATACTTCGCCTTTGCGGGGCAAACGAAGCCGCGCGAACTCCTCTTCTTCTGGCATCATTTCCCTCCTAACTTTTTGTCCCAAAGCAAGCGGTTGACTCCGTTCAGCATCGCTTGCACGCTTGCCATTATTATATCGCCGCTCGTGCCTCGCGCGGTCACGATGCGTTTTCCATCCGTGAGCTTGACCACGACATCGACGAGCGCGTCCGTGCCTCCAGAGATCGCATCGACGTGGTACTCCTGAAGCCGTATGTTCGACGTCTCCTCGACGACCTTTCTGATCGCGTTCATCGCTGCGTCGACCGGACCTATCCCCAAGCCGGACTCCGTCACCTCTTTATCGCCAAACTTCACCTTGACCGACGCAGTCGGTGTGACCTTGCTGCCACTGATGACGGTCAACTCATCGAGCCTCACTATCTCCTCGAATGTTTTGCCCATGACGGCGTCCACTATCGCGCGCCACTCGGCGTCCGTCACCTGTTTGCCCCTGTCGCCGAGCTTCTTTATCTGCTCGAATATCTGCTGTACCTGCTCCTTGGTCGGTTCCAAGCCTATCTTTTTTAGTTCGCTCTCCACAGCGTGCGAGCCACTGAGTTTGCCAAATATCAACCTTCGATGATGACCGACGGTCTCAGGAGATATCGGTTCGTACGTTGGTGGGTAAGCCAATACGCCGTGCGTGTGTATTCCCGCCTCATGGGAGAACGCGTTTTCTCCGACCACCGCCTTCGTGGGGGACACGGGCATGCCAGTACATTGTTCAACCAAGCGAGAAACTTCGTACAGCTTCTTCAGATTTATGCGCGTCTCGAAGCCGTAGAATTGGGTCAACGCCAACACGACTTCCTCTAGTGCTGCGTTGCCTGCGCGCTCGCCCAATCCATTGACCGTGACGTGGACCTCCTGCGCGCCAGCTCGAACTGCGGCCACGGTGTTCGCGGTCGCCATGCCGAAATCATCGTGGCAATGCACAGCTATCGGTACCTTGGCGATCTTCACCAGGTCTTCGAACAGCCCATACATTTTCTCAGGGGTTGAAACTCCCACTGTATCGCAGACGCAGAGGCGTTGAGCTCCTTCTTTCACCCCAGCCGCGAACAGCTCCTTGAGAAATGATGGATCTGTCCTGGTTGCATCCTCCGCCGACAGTTCGACCACTAACCCGTGGTCCAGCGCGTAGCGAACCGTGCTCAACGCCATCTCCTTCACCTGCTCCCCCGTCTTTTTCAGCTTGTGCTTCAGATGGATGTCCGATGTCGGCACTACGAGGTGTATGCTGTCCACGTCGCAACTCAAGGCGGCATCCACATCCTCCTTGAGAGCCCTGGCGAAGCT
>CAZLQN010000097.1:0-3530 GCA_964561735.1 Hadarchaeota archaeon (SeqCode)
GTGAATATCGATAGTTCCCCACCGACCATCTTTGGCTTCGAGAGGTAGATCTCCATAGATGGCCCAATCCAAACGTAGCCGTTCTCCGCAATCCACTGGTTGAGCTTCTTATAGGTTTTCCCATATTCTTTCATCGGTCCTCTATGGACGATTTGCGCAACGGTGGTAGATGGGACTTTTTTTACTTTGATCTCTTTCCCAGACCTTGCGTTTCCCTTGATTGGCACCCCAACCTCGCTTCTACACTTCTTGGCTGGCACTTCCTCCGGGTTATCGTAGAATATCCCGAACGGCGGGCCGGCTGGTCTCAAGCGTTTCTCTTTTATCCACGCGAACAACTTTTCGTAGTATTTATCGTATGGTATCTTGTTGTAAGCCCCGACGTGTTTTACATAGGCGATTTTCATATCCTTGGATTTTTTCACCTTGACTTCTGCCGTTTTATCACCTCCGAGTATTTGTTTAGCTCCCAACGAATATCGGGCGCATCGAGAGGAGTTTGGGTAGCGCCAACGGCTTGAACGGCATGTTCACCGTTTCCTTCTTTATTTCATCAACCAGCTTCTGCGATGTTAAAACTTTGAGCTTTTCTACACCTCTCACTCTCGCTGGCAAATTCTTCATTTTCATTTCTTTCTCACCAATCGCGATGACATATGGCACCCAGTCGCGCTCTGCATTGCGCACCTTCTTCGCGACAGTCTCGTTTCTATTGTCAACATCAACTCTGACATTTTTCTTTTCGATATCTTCAGCGACCTTCAGACAGAATTTGAGGTGCTCGCTGCTCACTGGTATCAACCTGACTTGCGTGGGCGAGAGCCACAGCGGCAGACTCGGAGCCTTTCCAGCCTTCTGTTGTTTTGCCGCCTCCTCGAGCACCGCGTACATCCACCGCTCGATGGAACCCATCGAAGAATGCAAAATTATGCAGCCGCGCTTCTTTCCATCTTCATCGACGTAGAAGACGCCGTATCGCTCGGAATCCTCCAGGTCTAGTTGCACAGTGGAAAGCTGCCCATTCCCGCCGACCGAGTCGATCATCTGAAACTCGTGCTTCATCACCCAGTAGTGCTTCTGCTCCAGCAGCAATTCGATGAGCGCCGGTGTTTTTATTTGCTTCAACAGATGGGCGATGAAGTGTTTGTGTTGCAGATAGAATTCCTTGACCACGCGGAAGGCGACGACGTAGTCGATTTTTATCGCATCGACAAGCTTCGTGTATTTTATGAACAGACGCTCATATTCCTCGAGCCCCTGTTCAAGGTTTCTGCAGAAGCAGTGGATGTCCGGCATGGTGAACGCTCTCATACGTTTCAGGCCGACGCATTCGCCACTCTGCTCGAGTCTGTAGGATGGGGAGAGCTCGAATATCCGCACTGGCATTTGCTTGTAGCTCATCGTCGTGTTTTTCATCATCCGAAAGAGCCCAAAGTCACCGGCGAACCTGAGGAGCAAAGTTTTGTTAGGCAATCTAATTTTATAGTCCTTCTGGTAGAAGCGCGCCGCCTGCTCGCTGATATCCGGTTCATCCTCCTTGTACATGACTGGTGTCTCGATCCTGCTCGCTCCGAGTTCGTCTGCGACTTGGATCGCAAGTTCTTCGAGCAGATTTTTGATCAGTGCGCCATTTGGGTAGAAGCGGAAGTGGCCGGTGTCGCTCGCAGGTTCATAGTCGACGAGTTCAAGCTTTTTCATGAGTTTGACGTGTGCAGGCTCCTCACCTGGTTTCTGCCCGAGCTCCTCGCTGAGCACGAACTGCTTGAGGAGAGGTTGCTCCGTCAAAGCTTCGCACGCGTCGATGTTGTTGAGGTCGAGCTTGTGTTCGATGCCATCTGAAGTCAAAATCAAATATTCGCTTGGTAATTTTTCTTCTGCGGCTTCCTCTTCTATGGCTTCGGCCGTCACTGTGCGCGAGAGCTCGCTGAGCGGATGCCCTTTGCAACTGAGCGTGAACGCCTTGTACCAACCGAATGGCAGACGAAACACTTCAAAATTCTGAGCCTGAAGTTTATCGCGGACTAGATCCATCACTTTGACCGCAGCGCTTGGGGAAGCCAGAGAGGAGCTGAGGTGAGCGTATGGGTAGAGCACGACGCGTTTAGTTTCGACTTGGCTGCAGACATCTGCGATTTCCTTTACTGCGTTTGTGGCGACCGCATCCGGGCTTGATTCATCTGCTTCCTCGGCCGCGACAAAAGCAACGAGCGCTTCCTCTACTCGCCCAGACTTCATCTGCTCGGCGATTTCCTCAGCAGCGGGCGTCGGCTGCTTTGCCTCGAACTCCAAGTAGTTTGCGTGAATCAGCAGGAGGCGCATCTGAACACCGCGTGGACTTGGTCAAGAAGATTTATTTAGTTACCTATGTTAAAGCGGTTAATGATACGATGCATTTGATTGTCGCTATTACTGGCTGTAGTGGCGTTATCTACGGCGTCAGGCTGCTTGAGGCTTGCAGGAAGCTAGGCATTGAAACTGACCTGATAGTCTCGCAAGCGGCGGAGAAGCTACTCGAGCTCGAGCTGGACAAAACCATCAAGGACATTCGCAAGCTGGCGACACGAAACTATTCACAGGATGACCTTGCTGCGCCTTTGGCGAGCGGTTCGGTCAAGACTGATGGCATGGTCATCGCGCCCTGCAGCATGAAGACGCTGGGTGCGATAGCCAGCGGCATCGCTGATAACCTCATCACGAGGGCGGCGGATGTCACGCTGAAAGAGGGCCGCCCACTCGTGCTCGTGCCGCGCGAAACGCCGCTCAATCTAATCCATCTTGAAAACATGGTGAAGTTAAAGCGCGCAGGAGCAACAATCCTGCCGGCGATGCCAGGATTTTACCACAAGCCCAAAGAAATTTCGGAGCTAATCGATTTTATTGTCGGAAGAATCCTAGACGTGCTCGGTGTGGAGCACAAGCTTTATCGACGGTGGCAGGGTTAAGATTTCAAGATATAGAGGTATGCTATGGTTGTAAAGAAAAAGCCAAAGCTAGAGAGGCCAATAGCCAAGTTTCAGTGCCGCTCCTGCAAATATACGGCCTACCACATGTCGGCGAGGGAGGTAGGGGAGATAGCACACAATGCTTGCCCAAAATGTGGGGGAAACATGGAGGTCATATCGAGCGGGGAAATGCCGAAAAGCCTGGCAAAAGTCGAGGCCGCAGTCAGCAAGAATTTCAACGTCATAGATTTCGACATCTCCGACGATCGCATGCAGTTCGAAGTAGAAACCGATGATACCAAAAATTCATTCGCGAACGTCTACCATGAACTCTCGCGCCACGGCTACTTAGCCGCGCTGCGCAAGAGGGACAGCGACCTCATGCTGCTCGTGATGAAGTTTCCGCGCATAAAAAAGGACAATATTTGGATCAACGTTGGCTTGATCTTGGCCACGATCGCCACGACATTTTTGGCCGGGTATTTTTGGCTCACCGAAAACAACGTTTTTGAAGCAGCACTATTCGCTGGGGCCCTGCTCGTGATTCTCAGCTCTCATGAAATCGGGCACAAGATCGCCGCGTGGAGG
>CAZLQN010000098.1:0-2056 GCA_964561735.1 Hadarchaeota archaeon (SeqCode)
CGGGGCTAGTGAATCGAGCTAGGGCCGATAATGTAAGTGCGATTTTGGTAGATGGAGTTTGTCGAATAATTCGTGATTTTTAAATGGCTGGACGGCTATCTTCGTTTGTTGCGGAGGCTGCGCCGAGGCAGGTGTGGGTGAACCAACAGGAGGTTGATCCATATGGTTTGCCCCGGATACCACGCGGCTCGGCACAGCTCCAAGCTAGATGTCGTCGAGCACATATTTAATATTGCTGAAAAACTTGTGAGGAGGCTCCCGCCTCCTTGGAAACGTGCCAAGCGGGGCAGGCGCCCCAAGTTCTCCGCGCGGAGGCACGCAGCGATCTGCGTGACTGCACAGTGCTTCGACTACACCTACCGTGAGGTGGAGGGACAGGCGCCCTCTGTCATGAACGAGACGATTGACCACTCGACGGTCGGCTGGGCGCTCAAACGCATACGCGAGCCCTACCTGAAGCTGCTCCTCGTCCTGCTGTTCAGGGAGGTAACGCGGCTCGCAAAATGTGAGCTCTACATCGCCGATTCGACGGGCATCTCGACGCCCCGCCTCAGAAGGCGCAGAAAAGCGTTCAAAACGTTATACGTGCGCGAGTTCTTGAAGCTCCACGTACTCGTGGGCTACTCGCGCGGCGCGGGCGCGCTCGTCGTCGTTGCAGCGAAGGTGACGCAGGACAATGTCACAGACGGCACGCAACTCGGGTGGCTGCTTGAGGGGTTGCAGGCCGATGGCGAGCCGCTGCTCGGAGACCGCGCCTACGATTCCCAGCGCAACCTCGAGCTCGCCAGTGAACACGGGTTCAAACCTGTAATCAAGCCCCGCTCGGTCGAGTACCACGGCGTATTCAGGAAGCAGATGCTGCGCGAGTTCAAGCGCGACCGAAAGCTCTACCGCCAGCGGGGCGTCGGCGAGGCCTTCTTCGGTGGGCTGGAGAACCGCTACGGCGCCCAAACGAGGTGCAAACTGCCGGTCACGAAGGCCGCGAGCATCCTGCTCATGGCGGTGGCGCACAACCTGCGCACCCTCGCGCGCGTCCGCGCGGCGAAGGAGATGAGAGTTTTTGTTATCCTAATGATTTATTCGACAAACTCGTACGGCAAAACAATCAGAGAACCTTAAATCCTCTGATGAATAGATGTCATTGGTGGGTCGGTGACAATAGACACGATAGTTGTAGAAGCAATACTCGTGTTGATAATTTTAGTTTTGCTCGCGATAATGTTGTTCTCCGGCGGAGGCATTTTCAGGGTAAAGAAACTTTCTTCGGACATCGATAAACTGCGCGGAGAGATAAGGAAGCTCCAGAGCGTTAACGAGTCATTGCGCGAAAACATCAACACAACGGACGATAAGAAAATGAAAGATATCGCCGAGCTCACCACTTTGGTGAGGGAACTGGAAAACGTGGAGATGGCGTTAGCCGGATCATCTTCGATAAGACAGCAGCTCGTCGCAAAGTATGCTGTGGAGATAGGCCCCGAGATGGTCGATGGCATCTTGGCGAGGAGCGTGAGGGTTGACCAAGTCACAAAGGAGAGGCTTGTGAAGGAGATCCTCGTTGGGGATGCTGGCAGGATTTTGCTCAAGAGCATGAGCTCAGGCGCCACCGTCGATCGGGCGGCAGCCGATGCGGGCCTGCCCATGATCGTCGCTAAAAATCAGGTAAGAGGCCTTCAAATTTTAGGCTACCTCGACGATCGCATGGAGCTCACAAGCAGAGGGCGCGATGTGCTAAGGTAATATTTTTTCTGCAACTTTTTTGATTTTGTTAATATATTTAGGTGCGGCAACTATCCTGAGCTGGTATCGCGGGGCCTGCCTCTTTTTCAACGCCGAAGCTATCGGTGATAGCTCGGAGAGCCCGACCAGCTTTTTTCCGATGAGCACGGGCACTTCTACTTTCTCGAGACGTGGCTCGGATACCAAGATATCGACCACTGGCACATCCAATATAACATAACCTCTTGGCACGCCAGCTTTGTCGGCGATCTTGTTCTGTAGCTCATGGACGCGACCCCATCCGCTGTATTTTTTGAGTATTCTTTTTTTGTTGTCT
>CAZLQN010000098.1:2066-3515 GCA_964561735.1 Hadarchaeota archaeon (SeqCode)
GGCGACAGCTCCCTGCGCTCCTCCACGTACGCCGTCTTGAAAAGCTGCCGGTAGCGCAGCCTCGTGACAATCTCATGTGGATAACCTCGAATCTCGTTGAGGCGCTCGAGTAGCTCCGAGTCCGTCAAGCGATAGAAGTTATCTTTGTTTATCCGCCCGCCTCCTTGTTCGATCGCAAACTCAACAGCGTTCGCCAACATCAGCTCAGCTATCCTGACTGTGTGGTGATAGTAGACTGAGGTGTACATCAGCGCTCGCGCGGTGAGCATCCCCTCGACCGCCTCGATCCCTTTGCTCGTGATGGCCAAGCGACTCTTGTACACGGTGAGAGTTTGCAGCAGGCGATCGGTATCCACCATCCCCAAGGCGACGCCTGTGAAGTGTGCGTCTCGGAGGAGGTAGTCCAGCTGGTCGACGTCGATCTCGCTATGGATTATCTGGCCGAGGTATGGTTTGCGGTGCTTCCCGAGCAGCAACTGTGCGACCTCGTTCGGTGGGATTCTATATTTCGCGAGCACATCCACGACGGAGGGCACATGCAGCATGCTAAATTTTTCAAGTTCATCCTCACCGTAGATACCAGTTTTGCCGAGGATGATATCGCCCGTCAGCTCCATGTGGTCCTTCTTTAGGTAGTCGGTCATCAGGTACTCGAGCGTGTGCGAGTAGGGAGCATGCCCGATATCGTGTAACGCAGCGGCTGCGAGGAGCAGGTTGAGTTCTCTTTTAGAAAGCTTGAGTTCGCGCCCCAAACGTTCTACTAGGTAGGCTACGCCAAGCGTGTGCTCAAAACGTGTGTGGTTTGCTCCGGGGAAGACGAGGTTCGCCAAGCCAAGCTGGCGAATGCTCCGCAGCCTCTGCACCTCGGGCGTGTCTATGAAATCCAAAACCAATCCGCCGAGGCGAATGCCTCCATGTACTGGGTCGTGAATAATTTTTTCGTGAACCAACTAACCACCACCAACCGGCGGAAAAATTGCCACGATATCGCCATCGCGGAGTTTAGAGCCGAGTTTCGCGCCATGACCGTTGTGAAGGATTTTGATGTATGGCTTGATATTTTTGCTATTAGGTTGGAAGAGTTCATCTCCCAATCTTTTGCTGTAGCTGCCTGTGAGACGATCGAGTAAATTACTGATGGTGAAATTTTCTGGGACCTCCATCGATAGCTCTCGCTTGCCGATGATCTCTTGGAACACTCCCCAAGGTCTGATTTTTACATTCATGTAATCCATTCGATTGTTGGTGTGGTCTGATTTTAACTTTGCCTTCAATCTCCCCAGAATTGTCGTGTTCGGGGTACGGCAATCCTGCGTGGTATATGACAAATTCTAAACTTGCGTTATATTTATAAAACACTTGTTATCTAAATATAACATGTGAAAAAATGCGGTTTCATGATCTTCCCCAGAATCTGCTGGATTCTAAAGTTAAGTTGAAGCTACTTGC
>CAZLQN010000099.1:0-3499 GCA_964561735.1 Hadarchaeota archaeon (SeqCode)
CGAGACCAACCGTAACGAGCGGCTTTGACATGAACTCGCTTACTTTGACCCTGCTTGGCTCAAGACCCTTCGCCACGACCTGAACCATGACATCGCGGTCGGTTATGATTCCAACCGGTTTATTGCCATCCATAACGACGAGGCTGCCAACCTCCCGCTCGGCCATTAGTTTTACTGCATCGAGAGCACTTTTCGTTGCATCAATCTTCACAACTTCTTTAGTCATGAAATCCTTCGCATATACGACCATTTCAACTCCCCCCGCTCAAACTTCTAAAATCTAAATTGCACCCTCGCCTTAAAAAGCTGGCGTGGATCAACGCCCCGCGAACTCCTTGCTCACCTTCAGGATATTGGTCTTCCAGTACCGTGTCTTCGTTATCGCGTGTTTCCGCTCGAGGTTGTTCACAAGCGCGCTGAGCTTTGACTTCGACATGTCGAGCTCCCGCCTTAGCTTGTCCTGACGTGCCTCACCCCCAGCGCGCGCTATCGCCTCGAAGACCCTCCGCTCGTCTTCGGTGAGAGTCATGAGCGCCACCCGCGCGGTGCGCTCGGAAGCGTAGCGTTTGGATAGGAAGACGAGTATTGCCGCAATCGAGCCAGCAACAGTCGCCATCACCGCGATCGCGATAGCAATCGAAGATAGCTCCAGGCCTGGGGTCGGAGCAAGCGCATACATCGTTATGCCTAGGCAAAGTTGGAGTACGACGACGAGCGCCACAATGCCGAAAGCTTCGCGAAGAGTCATCGTTTAAATATCCTCATAGGAGGTTTAAGCGTTCTTGATTCTCAGCTCCGGCGCATGAGGATGAAGCATAGTATCGTAGCAATCGCTCCGGAGATTGCAGCAACGATAACCACTGCCAAAACTTTTGATAATAAATTACCTGGTACGCCAGCTGATAGTGCCCCAGTAATCAAGGCTGGGATTATCATGGCTAGCAGGATCGTGCCCACAGCTTCCCTCTTTTCCAAGCTTCGACCTCCATTTTCCTGTCGCTAGTATGGTTTATAAAGATTTTCGAATTAAGCTGATTAATCAAAAACTGAGGAGATAAAAGCTAATAGAACGATTCGAAGCAAAAATAAAGAAAATTTAAACGAAATAATGCTTTTAGACCCCCTGATATCCAGAACTTGAACGGTTATTGGAGATTTCATAAATATCGCTTTTTGGTTAGATTTATGTGGAAATCGATGAGTCGCGTGCGCGATAGGGGCCGCGCGGGGAGCTCGACCCGAATGAAAAAAAGGAGGGAACAAAAAGTGTTTGGGAACGACCAAAGGGGCGTTGCAGCGATAACGGTAATAGCGATACTCGCCATCTCGACCGGCGTGGGCCTAGCGACTCCAGTGGTAGTGGACGCTGTGGACGTCGATCCGGACTCTCCGTTCTACGGCCTCGAGCGCCTGGGCGAGCGGATGCGCATGGTGAGCACCGAGAACCAGATGAGAGAAAGGTGGGACGAGTACGCTAGGCTGGTCGACCGCGCCAAGGGTCTAGAGTACAAGCACATACTCGAGGAGTTCGTTGACAGGATGCAGGAGGTAGCCCCGGGGGACACCGCGGCGAAACAGGAGGTAGTGCAGTGGATGCAAGATCAAATGCCGGGAATTGGAAGAGTGCAGCTGAAGCTGTCCAAGGAACTGTGCGATGGCCTCAAGGATGACTTGCCCGAGGCCAGTGAAGAAATCAACAGAATTCGCGATGAAATCGAAAACTGTGAAAGAGGACTAGATATTGCAGGGCTGCGCGAGAATGTCCAAGCACGCATGAGGTTGATCAGAGAAAAGATTGAAAACATCGTGAGGCAACACAGGGTGCGAATAACAAGACCCGTCAATACATACTTCGACATTGACAACATTCTCGTCGATGTGGATGTCACGGTGAACGTCGAGGTCAACCTAAGACCGATTCCAATTACGGTACCCAGTTTCGAGAAAAAGCTCGAGATATTCGATAACTTATTGGCAGAGGTCCAAGCGATGCTCGCGGGGGCGCCAGAAAACGCTGTAGGTAAGCACGCGGCTGAGCGGCTCGTTGAGGTAGCTACCACACTTAAGGATAGGGCCGTGAGCGCGTACAACGAGGACAAAGTCAGAAGGGCACTTGGTCTAATCCACGCCGCGAACATGCACCTCTATAACGCAAAGATGATTTTGGAACACGCCAGCGAATGGGAGCCTGAGTTCAGAGGAGAATGGGCCCACTGGAGACAGGCCTGGGCGGAAGTAAAGCAAACATTTATAGATAGAGGAATCTGGCAAAACATCCTCGAGAACTACCAGCAATACGCTGAAAACATAAGGCAACGATGGGAAGAAAGAATGAGGTAAATGGGCGTTGGTGGCAACTACTCCCCAGTCCCGTTTTAACACATTTGACGAGCTAAGCGCCTAGACGCAAGAACTAGGCGCTGCTCTATTTTTTCTTTTTTAACAAGACTACGCGACTTGACTCAGACTCGTCAACGATTGAGTAGCCCGTCTCTCGCGCCAACTCCTCGGCGAACCCCTTTATCTCACCGTGCAGGGGCATATTTCCCATGGATAACCTTTTGCGCGAGTACCCTACCCACATGTAACTTTTCGCTTCGACAAAGTCTGGCGCGGCCTTCTCGATGAGCTTCGCGTATCCAGGTGCGTCCTTGAGGTTGAGCCCCTTGACCAGCGTCAGTCGAATCACCTTCCTGCATTTGAAAGACGGCATGAGTTCTAGGCTTTGGTTCAATCGCACCCAGCCGTTCTGCACCTGCGGCTGGCATACCGCTTTATAAGTTTTTGGATCTGGGGCGACGACGGAGATGTAGAGCTGTGTGGGTTCAGCGATGTGCTTCAAGACCTCTGGGTGCATGCCGTTCGTTACCAAAAAACTCGTCATCCCCCGCCTACCGCACTCCTCGATTAGCTCGTTGATTTTTGGGTAAAGCGTGGGTTCACCAGCGAGTGAGATCGCACAGTGTTTGGGTTCCTGCGCCTCTCGCCACTTTTTCATGTTGGTTGCGGGATTACCCTTGAATCCGCTAAGCAGTTTCCTCTGTGCAAAAATTGCCTCCTCCAAAATAGCGCCCGGCTCATCGACTTCACCGATCCAGCTAGGGTTCGTCACGTCGGTGTTCCTCCAGCAAAACACACAGCGGTGGTCGCAAAATGGCAGGCCCGGCGTCAGCTGCAAGCAACGGTGGCTCTGAATACCCAGATCGCGCCCGTAAAATTGCTCTTTGTAGCAAACCCCGCGGTCGAGCAGGCTCTTCCGCGTCCAGTGGCAGATTTTTACCGCGCTGTGTTTGTGTTTGCCAACGAAGCGGTACCCGGCTTGCTCCAGCTCAGCCAGCTCGGAAGCGGGAATAGGCATCTAACCACGCCTAACTTTTTGACTTCAACATCTGCTGCAGGGCCGCCAACGCCTGCTCCTTCGCATCCACGAGCTTCCCCCCGCCAGTCATGCTCGCTGCACCCGCGTGACCGCCACCGGTGCCGTCAAACTGCTTCGCGA
>CAZLQN010000100.1:0-3480 GCA_964561735.1 Hadarchaeota archaeon (SeqCode)
GCGGCGCTACCCCAAATCATGGACCGCATAAAAGCCGAAGCGCCGATCTGGAAGAAGGAAATCACTGAAACAAAAGAGTACTGGGTCTGAGGTGCTTAACCGATTGTTTTTATCTTGCGAGGTATCTGGGTCGACTCATGGGCGCCGCCTAGGCCCCCCTCGCCGACCGCGACGCCATTGGTACAAGCTAACCCCATAGAAGAGAATTACTCGTGCCAATATAGGTTTTTGTGCAATAGTCCTATATCGGCGCCCTCAAACTTTCCTCTGAGGACAACATTTTCCCTTCGGAATTGGATTTCCGTGTGGGCACTCGCTCGGATGTTTCAAATAAACACATATCGCATCAGCCACTTCTTCTGGCAGATAATGCTCGGCGCCGCAAGCAGGCCCTTCCACTTTACCGAGCCCAACCCCAACGACATCGACCAAGAGTCTTTCTATGAGCCTGTGGCTTCTTATGATATGTCTGGCTTTTTTCTGCCCCTTTCGGGTAAAATTTGCCCCAGAACGCTTGTCATATTTGATCAGTCCCTGCATCCTCATTTTTTCGAACATTTGAAGTACACTTGGTGATGCGATTTTCAACAATTTCGCGACGTCTCTTATCTTTCCTGGCTGATTTCTGTCGACCTGTAAAGTCCAGAGGGCTTCCAGATATTCATCGATACTTACTGACGGCATCTCACACACCCAGTACAAATCTGAGTAAAGTTCCTACTAATAGCGCCATCCCAATCATAATTAGAGTGGATTTTGCCGTGTCTTTTATCCCGAGTTCCCTGATGAAGATGGCGAAGGTTGCGACGCAGGGGAAATACATCGCTAGTACCACGCTGGTTACTACCAGCTGTTGCATGCTCAGGCCGAGGGGTAGTAACATCCCTACAGCCACATCTTTACGCAGAAATCCTATTATCAATGCTCCGGCCGCAGCCGGCGGTAACCCAAGCAACCCAACAACAACTGGGGATGCGATATCACCCATGAAGTCGATTATCCCCAAAGTATTCAATACATTCACAAGGAGTACGCCCAGCAGCACAAAGGGGATCGCCGTGGTCAAAAAGTGCCTTATCCTCATCCACAGCTTTTTCAATGTTGCCCCCCAATACGGCATGCGGTAAGGCGGAATTTCTGTGAACATCTCTGGACTTTCGCCCGACAAAATCTTGTTGAGCAAGAGCCCAATCACCACCCATACTAGAAAAAGTGTTGCGAAGACTATCGCCAGAGCTCCAATGCCATAGGGACCTACCAACCAGGAGATTATGGCGAGCTGGGCCATACATGGGACTGCTATCCCCATGAGCGTGAGGGCAATGAACCTTTGCCTTCGGGTTTCAAGAATTCTGGAAGAAAGAGCTCCCGGGACATTGCACCCTAAGCCAAGCAACATCGGCACTACCGCAAGGCCGTGCATCCCTATCCTGTGCATCCCACTATCGACAAGTACACCTAGCCTCGGCAAGTAGCCGCTATCCTCGAGAAATCCCAGCACCAAGTAAAACGCAAACACGTAAGGTAGAACCATTGCGAACGGGACAAAAATCCCGGTGGTCAATAGACCCATGGACTGCGTAAAGTCTATCCCACCATCGATCAGGTTTCCGATTACGATATTATGGAGGAAGCCGCCGGAACCTAACGCTTCACTCATTCTCATCGCTACGGGCTCATAAGCTCCAAACACTGGATCAAACACATTAGCGATCAATCCCTCGCCGATGAATCGTATCACAAGGAACATCAATGCCACTATTCCAATTGCAATGGGAATCCCGGTTAGGGGCCTAACGGTCGCATCTCCCAGCCTTTCTGCCAAAGTGTGATGTCGATGTGCTACTGTCTGGACTTTTTCGACGATCCTTCCAATTTTTCTCCATCTTTGTTCATCGGTGTGTCTGTAAGCATGTGCTTTGGCTTCGGGCAGGCGAGAAATGAGCTTTTTGAACCCCTCTCCAGTGATGGCGACGGTGGGAACGACTGGAACGTCTAATAATTTCTCGAGTTTCTTAACATCGATAGTTATACCTTTGTGCTTGGCCTCGTCCGACAAGTTGAGTGCTACAATTACCGGCACTTTCTTTTCCAATAGCTGAAGCGTTAGGTAAAGGTTTCTCTCCAGGTTTGTGGCGTCGACGATGTTGATGACCACATCGCCATCTTTAAGCATCTCAACTGCGACTTCTTCTGCCCTGGTAGTTGGCTCTAGAGTATAGGTCCCCGGCACATCGATTACGTCTGCCTTCTTTTTCCCGATCTTCATCGTGCCTTTCGTGAACTCAACTGTGGTACCAGGGTAATTGGACACGACCACGCTGGTACCTGTCAGCCTTGAAAAAACGACACTTTTACCGACGTTTGGATTTCCCATGAGGAGTATTCTCACTTTGCTACCTCCACAAGGACCTTCCAGGCCATTCCCAAGCCGATTGCTATATGAGTCCTATCGACTTCCACGACAACAGGGCCCCTGAATGGTTGAGCGGTGATCATTCGGACTTTTTTGTTGATTCTTATCCCTAAAGTTGCTAAACGTCGCTGGACTCCAAACCCGCCCCTGACGCCCACGACGATACCACTCTCGCCCTCCCTTAGCTCAACGAGTAATTTTCTCAAAATATGGCCCTCCCTTTTTTTGAAATTAGGTATGCCTAATTTTTATAGTGTGGGGGGTATTTTTAACTGTTGTTGTTATGTGCAATTGCAAATAAAATCCATTCGAAAACTCGGAGAGAAGCAACACTTAGCCCAACCGCGAGTTTAGGGGCTTTGGGTTTTCCATGCACGCGATGCACGCTTTGGCTATGAACGTGAGCATAAAGTTTTGGTTGACCTAAATTTTGAACACTTTCACGACTTTTTCCAACCCTTGCTCCAATATCTCCAATCCCTCGGCATCGTTACGTACCACCACGAGCGGCGCCGGGGCCTGCCGCTTCAGCTCCTCTTCGGACTTCAAAAATAGCGCCTCATAGTCATCGTGCCGGTAGTATCGCTCCATGATGTCACTGGGCGAGATGTGGTCGTCGGGGGTCTTACCCTTGGCTCCCCTGAATCTCCTGATGTTCCGCTCCACGCAGACATCGAACGGACAATAGATATATAAAATCAGCGAGTGCCCCAGCACCTCCCGGTCGAAGTTCTCGAGCGCGCGCGCGTACTTGTCGCGGGCGAACTCGACGAAGATAATCCTTCCTGGCCGCTCGAGCTCGTGAAGCTTGCGGTTGATCTCCTTGAGCACGTCGTCTAAAATCGTGAAATCCGTCACCACGAAGCCGCCTTCTTTGAGGTAGTGGCGTTTGAACTCGGTGTCGCGACCCAGCAGCTCTTTAAGCACTGGGAAGTCGTCGATGCGCGTGACATCACTCGCCAGTCCCTCGGCGCGGAGCCGCTCGGATAGCATGCGGTAGACGGCCGACTTCCCGCAGCCCGAGCGCCCGAGCAGGAACACGAAAGATGTCTTGGCCAATTCCA
>CAZLQN010000101.1:0-3454 GCA_964561735.1 Hadarchaeota archaeon (SeqCode)
CGTACCAGAGCACTTTCGTCGCTCCCGACTTCATCCACTGGAACGCCTTGTCAAGGAGCACGTTGAAGTATGGGGCCGGATTATCAGGATTGTTCCAATCGTTGTTAGGGCAAGTTGCGGCCATTCCTGCAGCGACAACCGCACCTGCACCCACCCTGGTGGCGGCCATAAACGGTGGAGAACTCTTGTAAAACTTTAGCGGGGGCAGTCCCCCCGTATCGTTGTTATATGCGGTGGCCGTTCCTGAAACGACGATAATTCTATTTTCTCCACCCTGCGCGTTTGATGGGGTTATTAAAACTAACGATAAAAATAATGAGAAGCACGCTGCTGCTATCAAAACTTTTTTTGCAAGCAAGTTAAGCCTCCAACAACCTTTTTAAACAGGGCATATTTTATTTATAAGGGTTTCGCCAAAGGCTGGAGGTCTGTTTAAACGTCAAATCCTCGGAAGAATATCAGAATCTTGGCAGTTGTTGTTTTGATAGTGGCCTTGACAGGCATTTCTTTCTTGTTATTCTCTGCAAGAGGGCCGGGGGAGAGTCAAGTAGTACGGGAAACAGAGGTGTGGTGGATAGCAAGCGATCCCCACATAGGTCATCCTAGCATGCATGTGTCCGATAATTGCCTGCTAGTTGGGATAGAAGATGTCAATGACTATGTCGAGAACATCGAGGGGGTGAAGGTGGACTATGCGATTATACTGGGAGATATAATCCACGAGAGCACTGCCAGTCAGTTCAGAGAGAAGTTTTATCAGGATATGGAAAACCTGAACGTCGAGAACTGGTATTACATCCTCGGAAATCATGATTTCAATAATCCGCATTGGAATGAAAATGTACTGCCACTAGTCGATACGACATTGGACGTCATGGGGATGAAATGGATTTTGATCTCGGATCACATGGGTGACTCGGGCTCCAATCCTCCGGAAGGTGTAGGGGGAAATATGCCGGAAAACGTGCAAGAATGGTTCGTAAATCAAATACTCACCTCGGATAGGCCCGTGTTCGTGTTCGCACACCAACCACCAAATCAATGGAAAGCTTGGAACGAAAACCTTCAGAGAATAGCTAATGGGTCGGAATTATTTGGGTGGTTTTACGGCCACATTCACGCATGGAGCGCTGCTTGGCTCGAAGACCAAGTGCTCGCTTTCTCCGATTGCTCCCTTGACTGGGCAAAAAACTTCAAGGGCGTATTCATGTACTTAGACCGGGAAGGTGACACTGTCAATGTGATGCTGAGATTCAGGGACCACCAAGACCACACGTGGATCGAAATACCATTCCAAGGAGAAAATGTTGAAAACATAAGCTTCTCCGTCAAAGTCGCTTGATGACATCTTTCTTTAAATTATGGAAGTGGAAAAATGAAGAATGTAAAAAGTAAAAAAAAGTTTTTCCTCACGTCGGTATTCATGATACTGCTTGTTTTTGCAGCCACGGCGACAACAGCCTCATCAAATCTAGCAGTATGGAGGCACTCAAAGGGGGGCGCGTGAGTGGACTGAGGATAAAGAAGGTCAAAAAATGAGTTTAAAGTCTAAAGTTTCCATTTCAGTGTGTTTGTTGCTGACCGTCTCTATCTGCATCTACGCGCAGATCCCCAGCGTGCATTCATGGAGCGGGGAAACCCATCAATCCGTCACCTCGACGGCTATCGACCGCATACCCGATAATTTGAGTTGTTTTTTCTCGACGTACTCGGACATCATAATTGAATATTCGAATAAACCTGACCAGTGGAAATACAGCGACTCGTATGAGCAATATAGGCATTGGTACCACATGGACATCCCCCACGGCGAGGACGATTACGTGGATGGAGTGTTGCCTTGGGCTGTGGAGGACAACTTCAACACGTTCGTGCAGTATCTGAGGGAGAATGACTGGGACCATGCAGCGCAGCTCGCGGGCGTGATAAGCCACTACATAGGGGACGCGTCCATGCCCTTCCACGCAACTTCGGACTATAGTCCCGGTGGAAATCATACAACCTACGAGTCGACCGTGGACTCTCGTCTGGACGAGATAAACATGATTATGTCAGGATTCGTACCCCAAGAAATCGAGAATGTTTTCGACTCGACGATGCAGCTGTTGAACGATAGCTATTCATATGCAAGTGTCTTGAGCCCCTACCTAGAGCAGGGCACTTTATGGAACGATAATATAAAAAATATGACGGAGAACAGGCTTCGGACGAGCGCCCAGCTGTTAGCAGATATATGGTACACTGCGGCCGTTCAAGCAGGAATACCTAATCAGCCCCCGTCTCCGACGCCGTCTGCCACTCCAACAAATTATACACCACACATAGTTGGTGGAGTCTTGGCGATAGTGGTAATTAGCATTGTACTTGTGCTCTACATGAGAAGACGTTAGATCAGATTTTACAGTAATTAGTCGTGGCCACCTTTGAGCGCGCGTTTTCCGAGGGCGGTGCGCAAAGGCTTTTATCGCCACTAAAATCCCAAAAAAGTTCCTATTGCTACAGATAGGCAAATGAGAGCTAACCCGAAAATAAGTATGAGCAAGCCTTGCCTCCACTGAGCTCTTCGATGTTCTAGAAAAATCTCAGTTTGGCGGTCTGGGTCTTTTGTTGAATGACCATACCACTCCCTAAAAGCAGGCTTAGAGAATCCAGCCGCGATGAACCCCCCAATCCCCATTATTATGGCGCCAACGATGAAGAGCAGGTCCACAAAAACCCTCATCCCGCCATATCTGAACGATACCGTAAGGATAGATGCGACAACTGCGATGAATGCGATAATAATATAGCTTAGCGTCCTCATTGAAAAACACCTCTAGGCCACGTTGCATTAGGTACTCTTTCAAGAGGGGATATTAAGTTTTTTATTTTTCACGGAGTTAATTGGGTTCATGGCCCAATTAAGCGCGCATTTTCCGAGGTCTGAAAAGTTTACCGATAAAAATGCGGGGGCTGGAATTTGAGCGACATTTTACCAGTAAATTTCAGGGAGCTCTCCAAAGCCCGTAAAAACTATGCGGGGGAGGGGATTTGAACCCGCAACTGGGTCAAAAAATCTCACTTTTGCGCTGGACCCGAACCCTATTGGGGCGGGTACCGTCGGGCCCATTATCATTCTCAAACGCAGCTCGTCGCTCGGTTGGGGCCCCCTCCGACAACGAGGACTGACCCCCTCCAAGCCTCCGGCCAAGCCCTCGCTCCTCGCAAAACATCCTCTTCAAGTTCAATTGCGGGTTCGGGTTTGGGGGTCTTACCTGCCTAATCGGTCAGGGCTTGGTAGCTCATCTTGAACTTGATGAACTAAAAAGGGACACACAGAAACCTTGATTAAATATTTACAGTATCCCAATGTTCATAGCCGTATGGTTCCCTATCTATTTTTTTATTCTAAAATCTCCCCAAGAAGACCACCGTTTTCAAACGGTGGATGAATTGAGGCCGAATACTTTCGGTG
>CAZLQN010000102.1:0-3447 GCA_964561735.1 Hadarchaeota archaeon (SeqCode)
TCCCAAAATTTGACGTTTTTCAAGTTAGCTACCCAAAAGAGGATATGTTGCTATAATATTGATGTTTGCGCTGGTCTACTTTTTCCGGGCCTTCGACAGCTGCCTCTTCAAATCTACACAATACTCAATTATCTGCTCGGCCGCTCTTGTCAACGCAGTTTCTGGTCTGCCCCTCTTAACTTTCACGTAAAACTTTGGCTGCTCGAGAAGCGGATGCTCGATAGAGTAAGCTGCAGCGGAGACCGCTTCATCACTTTGTAGGACTTTTCTGAGTACGTTGCAAAAAGTATGATCCTCACCGATTATCTTTATCGTCATGCTGCCTTCATCCTTATTCACAATTTCGAGTTCCATAAAAGCACCTATTTTTCTTGAACTTGGGCATTTATGAGGATTGCGACTTGGCGAGTTTCATTATCTTTCGTGAGATATCACGGACCTCGTCCTTCGAACCGTATATGGCCACTTTCACGTTCTCTGGATCGGCATCTATAGTCAAATCCACGTTGAGTGCGCTCATCTCCTTCACCAACCGCACCATTTGCTTTGTGTCCGCCACGCGTATGTTGAGTACGCGCTTCAGCTCAGGCATCACAGGACACCTCGGCGATAGTTGCTAGCTATTTTTCTGAACTCGACGTTACCACATTCTGGGCATTTGAGCTTCGAACCATCTATATCGAGCGGTGCTTTGCACTTGGAGCAGAACGCCACGATGACGCCCAAATCATCTCCAACCGTCGAGAGCTGGATCGGGCTCCTCTGTGCGTTGAGTACTTTAGCTCTGACAACATCACCGGCCTTGAATTCGTTCAACAGGTCTTTGACGTAGCTATCGCGCACCTGCGAAACGTGAATGGTTCCAGCATCTGGCAAAGGTAGCTGGCGATCCTCATACCCCTTCAGCACGCCGATGTCGACGCGAGCCAACTGCTCCCTCACCTCGTCGACGCGAGCTATGACCGTATCGCCGCGCTTCATGGCCGGAGGCATCGGCGTCTTGGAAAATACAGATAGCCGCTTCGTCCTGATATCGACCAGCACAACGCCGGTGCACGAGGAATAGATATTGCCCTCCTCTTCGTATGCTCCATCCCCAGGAACGAACTCCTCGGCGGTCGCCAAGAAATCGCCAGGGATGACAAAATCTCCCGTCTTTATTTCTTCTGCCATTTTTTACCTCCTCTCAATTCTGTAGAGATCAACTTTAAATCTATACACCTTTCGAGTGTGAAACTTGAACTGTTTTGGCATGTGGAACTCAAGTTCTATCACGTCGGTTATTTTTGCACCTAGTTCTTTTACGCGAGCTGATATAAATGCTCGGTTATCCGGCGTGCTCTTATGCAGAGAGTAGACCACCTTGGCGAGCTTGATGGCCTTGCGCAGGAACACAATATCCGCACCCCTCCTCTGGACTCCGAACGGCGGATTTTGTATGACTGTATCAATCATCCTAGCCCTAAATTTTTCTACATCGTTTTTTACCAATTTTATGTCGACGCCGGCCGCGCGAGCATTCTCCGCTGCGACCTCGAGAGCCTTTGAGTCTACATCTACACCGATTACCCTCCTGGCGCCGAGAAGCGCTGCACCTATAGCTAGCCTTCCGGTGCCACAACCTAGGTCACACACCACCTTACCATCTATATTGCCATGCGCGTATGCGGTGTTGAGCAGCGTAGCGGCGATGTCACCGGGAGTCATGTACTGCTCGAGCGCGGCGCTTGGCTTCGGATGGGCCTCGAGCTTCTGCAGGATTATTTCCAGTTGCTTCTTTCGTCTTGCGCGCGGCATGTTTTCACCTCAAAAATCGCTCCCCCGAACCTCATCAAGTTGATAAGGCTCGAAGTTTGTCTTTCCAAGCATGACCATTGCCTCAAACGGGGTCAAGATCGGACTATCGAAGCGCGCGGCATCTTCCGTCGGCAGGCGTGGACATGCGACACACACAAACGCTTCAATTTCTTTGAAATCACCTATTTTTTCAGGAGTTATTTCGTCCATAACCAAGAGGTGCGCAGATAATCCCGACTTTCTAAAATCATTCACCAAGTTTGACGCAAGTTTGAAACGCGCCTGGCCCGGCTTCGTGCTGACCAAAACGCCAAGGCTTTGACATGGTATAGCTCTCGAAATCATTATTTTTCTTTTTCTCAAAAAATTTCCACTAGATATCTTCTCAGAGCCCTTCGCGAGCGGGTTCGCAGTTATCACCTCCTTTCCCGTTGCCAGCCAGACTCCGATTGGGTGAAATCTGCCTGTGCCAACGTACAAAAATGCATCCACATCGTCCGCAACTGCCCTAGCGCAACCCCAATCGCAGCCTAATACTTGTCCAGAGTATTTCGCCCTTGGCCCAGGTTTTCCGACCAACGGCGTTATTCCTAAAGAACGCACAATTTTCTCGACTTGTGAGATAAAGCCGATGTGCTGAACCGTCGTCACTATGCCCAAACGTTTGAATTTTTGTCCTTGCAACGCTTTTTCGACAGCTTCGGTTGGGTCCGCAGTCATGCGCGCCTCCACATACAGCATTGGCAGGCACGTTCGTATGCCTATATCCGCGTGGCCATAGTGAATCAACACATCGCAACCAAGTTGCTTCGCCCTTACATCAGCGATATCGCATGCGCCGTAGCAACTATCAGCCAGCACTACCGCTTCGGCCCCACACTTGCTCAAAGTCAATTCGATCTCCGATAGATAGGGCCTAATACCTGCGGGTAACTGGACGGCTGCTCGCTTGGCTTTATGCTGCTCGATAAATCGCTTGACCATTTCTGGCTCAAACTCATAAACATTTTTCAAAAAAATCACCAGTTCAGATTAAACTTTATGTGAATTACCAATTATTATGTGTGTCTCTTAAAATACTGGAGGGCCCCGAAGCGGAAAAACCAAAACTTAACATTTAGTTAAGTATTAAAATCTCTCCACCAATAGAGACAGGCGAAGGGACTTTATGAAGCGCATCTATCTTTTCGAGGAAGGGGCGGCTAAAGACAAAAGACTGCTCGGCGGCAAGGGGGCCAACCTAGCCGAGATGATGAAAATGGGCCTGCCAGTTCCACCTGGGTTCATCATCACAACAGAAACTTGTTTGGAATATTCGGGCGCTGGCGAAAAAATGCCTGAACGCTTGATGGATGAAGTCGCAACTGGCATAAAACACATCGAAGAAAAAACTGGAAAAAAATTTGGAGACATCCATAACCCACTCCTAGTATCCGTTCGCTCTGGCGCTGCGATCTCGATGCCAGGTATGATGGACACAATACTCAACCTGGGCCTCAACGATGAAACCGTGAAGGGCCTCACAGAGCTCGGCGGAAACGAACGCTTCGCTTACGATGCCTACCGCAGATTCATCACCATGTTTTGCAAAATAGCGATGGGTGTCCAAGGAGAACTTTTCGATGAGACCTTTGAGAGAATAAAAAGAAA
>CAZLQN010000103.1:0-3415 GCA_964561735.1 Hadarchaeota archaeon (SeqCode)
ATTGCCACCATTCTAAGCAAAGTTGTCTCCGGTTATATTTAACTTAACTAGAACTTCAACTCGCCCTCACGCATCACGATTTTTCCATTCAATTTTATCGTTGGATGTTTGATTATGCCATCCACATGTATCCCCGCCTTGATCTTCCCGCCGAAAGTGGAATTGTCCCCGAGGGCGATGTGACATGTGCCGAGGACTTTTTCATCCTCAAGGACGTTTCCTATAAGTTTCGCTTTTGGATTTGTGCCTATGCCGAACTCTGCAAAGTTCATAGATTTGGGTCCAGCTTTTCTGAGCATTTTTACAAGTCTTGGAGCTGGAGAACCAGATATTTTTTGGGCAAAGCCTCTCTCAAACATTATCTCAACAGTCCCTCGCACTCTGTCGACCATCGAGCCATCCACGATCACGCGTCCTTCGGCTGTGCCTTCGATCGGTGCGATGAAAGCTTCGCCAGCTGGAAGGTTTCCAAAATCTCCGGGGTTGTGGAAGATGCCTGTATCCGGATGAGCTTTTCTGCCCGCGATACTCATGTGCAATTTTGTTCCAATTTTCGTTTCTATTTCAACGGCAGATGTGTTATCGAGCAGTTTGACCACTTTCATCGTCAATACACGGACTTTTTTATAGTCTGCAAGCATCGCCCCACGCATCATCATATCTTCGGTTATCATCGGCATCGTCGCTATCCTCGTTCCCGCTTTTGTGGCGCGAAGGCGCGCTTGAGTATGAGTTAAAGAATACGTTGTAGGTGCAAAGACGACGTCCACGGCGCACATCGCCTTTTCTACGGCTTTCGGTGGCTCCTCTCCATGTCTCGTTCGCTCGCGCATCACCATGAGCAAAGTTTCCTTAGCCACCTCCTCAGCAGCTTTCCTGATAGCCTCGGCGATTTTTACCCTTGGTTCATCGGTCACGATGAGAACGCTTTCGGATGGTTTTACGCTCATACAAGTTCTTACAGCGATCCTTGCGGCTTTGAGCAGGCCCATATTCTCGCCCGCTATTTGATCAAGCCGTGTTCAAAAAGTTCTTCTCGAAAAGCTAGGAGGACAGAGCGCATGCCCTCTTCATCGGGAGCGTGCACCTCCACGTAGCCCTCGGGAAAGAGCAAGAGGTAAGCGCCGCGTCTTAATTCGAATTTTACAATGTCCTTGTTTGCGGTCCTTATCGTCTTAATATTCGGGATTTTCATCGCTTCTTTGATATTGAGCTTGAATCGTAGATTGGTCACAGCGCGCAGGGCCTTGATTTTCGGCATCTCGAATACGTCGTAAAGGTGCGGCATTTGGCTGATTCGTGCTTTATCTTCGCTCATGTATTCACTAGTAATAACTGGTTAGGTTAAATTTAAAAAAATATGGGTGCTGGCCTAGACCCTCTTGGCGGCCAGCCGGATATCCACGTCGCGGACGGTCCTCCGTCCAGCGTGCTCAGCGAGCTTCGCGGCCTCCCCAGCGATGACAATTGCGCGCTCCTCAAGAACCTCAGATAGGGCATTTGCAGCATCTTCGCTGACACGCTTAGCGCCCGATTTCCGAATTATGCGGTCCACGGCCGCAACCGGTAATTCAACCATTTTTCCTCCTCCTCAAATACTTTATCCAGCACTACTTAAGCAGATTTTTCTATTAGGAGGCGCCTATTTAAACCTTTCTTTTAAAGAGGCTTTTATCATCCTTTAATCAGCTAAAAATACCTTTTTTGAGCTTTTATTTTGAAGCTAGGTTTCCTGTGGAGCGGGTGGAAACCCAGACCTCTGAAATTCATATCATGCCATGTATTTTAAGAACAAATAGATATCATTCAAAAATGGTAAAACTTGATGAGGTGATGAATTTGCCGTGCATGATTGTTGCCGGCGGACAATTCGGCGATGAAGGAAAGGGAAAAATAGTGGCCTACCTAGCGCTCAACGACAAACCGAAGATCGTCGCGCGTGCAGGCGTCGGACCGAACGCCGGTCACACAGTACATTTTCGCGGGAAGAAATTTGGGCTCAGGCAGGTGCCGTGCGGCTTCGTCTACGAGGGTGCGCGGATGCTGATAGGGCCCGGCGTACTCGTGAATCCAGAAGTGTTGTTGAAGGAGGCTGCCGAAACTGGCGTCGGTGAAAGGCTCGGCGTAGACAGGCGTTGCGCGATAATCGAGCCCGGCCACATCGAGCAGGATCGAACTTCAGCTCACCTCAAAGAGAAAATAGGCACGACTGGCACAGGCTGCGGCCCAGCGAACGTCGCGAGGGTGAGTCGCATGGCGAGGCTCGCCGAGGAGGTGCAGGAGCTTCGGCAATTCATCACGGATGTGCCTCATGAAGTCGACGATGCTTTGCGTCAGGGAGAAAGAGTCATGCTCGAGGGTTCGCAGGGATTCGGGCTCTCGCTTTTCCATGGCACATATCCTTATGTCACCAGCAAAGACACGAGCGCGAGCGCCATCGCGTCCGATGTCGGCGTGGGCCCAACGAAGATCGACGATGTCATGCTGGTGTTCAAAGCCTACGTGAGCAGGGTCGGCGCTGGGCCTTTCGACACAGAGATAGCGCAGGAGAAAGCGGAGGAACTCGGCATCGTGGAGTTCGGCACCGTCACAGGCAGGCGCAGGCGCATCGGCACCTTCGATTTCGAGCTGGCGAAGCGGGCGGCGATGATAAACGGCGCAACCCAGATCACGATAACGTGTCTGGACAGGCTCTTCAAGGAGTGTGTTGGGGCGAAGAAGTTTGAAGAACTTTCATCAGAAGCGAAGGACTTCGTCGTGAAGGTGGAGGGCGAGCTTGGGGTGCCCGTGACGATCGTCTCGGTCGGTCAGGGCGTAGACGATGTAATAGACATGCGCTCCGAGAAGCTTTAGTTGATTTTATGAGGTTAGTCGTGGCGGTCAGCGGAACTCCAGGCACTGGGAAATCCGTCTTTGTTCGCACTTTAGCCAAAAAACTCGACGCTCAGCTCGTCGACCTAAACGCGCTGATCAAAAAAAGAAAAATTTACAAGAAGGATGCTGATGGCACGCTTATAGCTGACCCAATAGAGGTTCGAGCGGAATTTGCACGTTTGATTAAAAGTTTACGTGGTCCGGTGGTGGTTGAGGGACTTCTTGCACATTTCCTTCAACCAAAATATATCTCACATGTCGTCGTCCTTCGCACGAAGCCGAGCGTGCTCGAAAAGCGCCTTCGCAAGCGGGGATACTTCCTGAAAAAAATAAAAGACAACGTCGAGTCCGAGGCGCTGAGTATAATTTTGTGGGAAGCTGTCAAAAATCATGGCATGAAAAAAGTTTACGAGATTGACATGACAAAGTTGAAAGCACAGTCAGCGGTGAAATTGTTTTTGGATGCGCTTGTAGAGAAGATTTCACTGATACCCGGTAAAATTGATTGGCTCGAAGAATATTTTAATACGTAACGAATTCC
>CAZLQN010000104.1:0-3411 GCA_964561735.1 Hadarchaeota archaeon (SeqCode)
AATATTACCCCGCGAATAAAACAGTATTACTGGGGCCAAGATGAAGTACAAGCTCATCGCCTTCGACATGGACGGCACTCTGGTAGAAGAGGATAGCTGCTGGGGCACACTCCATCGCCACTTCGGTACCCAGGAGGCCGCCGACAAGAACCTCGCGGCCTGGGAGCGCGGGGAGATAGACTACCAAGAATTCATGCGCAGGGACATCGCGCTCTGGCGCCCGGCGCCGACGCTCGAGCAAGTCAGGCGCGTGCTTACCCCCCATAGGTTGGCGCCGAACGTCGAGCGGGTCGTCGGGGAGATTCACCGGAGGGGCTATCGGACGGCAGTCATAACGGGCGGGCTTGACCTGCTGGCGGAGGAGGTCGCGCGAAGGCTCGACATCCCTCACGTTTTTGCTAACGGGCTAGCTACAGATGAGCAGGGCAGCCTGACCGGCGAAGGCATCCTCCGCGTCGAGCCGCGCTTCAAGCACGAAGTGTTTTGGCGGCTGGGAGACAAGCTGGGGATAAACCTGCACCAGTGCGTCGCGGTCGGTGATAGTAAATACGACGTGAATTTTTTGAAGCACGCGGGGTTGGGGGTAGCGATAGGGGCGGCCCCTGAACTTGCGAGGGTCGCCGATGTCGTGATCCACGATTTTGAGCATCTCCCACAGCTTTTGGATTACCTATAATTTGCCCCAGATCACAACATACGAAATTTTAAAAACCTCAACACGACTAATAAGACGCGTGTCCATGCCAGCCCCTAAAAAACCCAATAAGTATGAGGCGCCGAGCTGGGACCACATTTACGAGTTCTGCATTCAGGTTGCGGACCAAATCAGGCGCAGCGGTTACAAACCCGACCTGCTTGTGGCGATATCCCGGGGCGGGTGGATCCCGGGGAGGGTCTTGTCCGACTTGCTTGAAAACCCAAACATAGCCACCATCAAGGTCGAGCACTACATCGATATCTACAAGACGCGCGAGAAGCCGGAGATAACGCAGCCCCTCCCAATCGAGGTCAGGGGAAAGAAAATTTTGCTTGTGGATGACATTGCCGACTCCGGAAAAAGCCTCAAACTTGTTAAGGAGCACCTAGCCGAGCAGGGCGCAACAGACGTCAAAATTTGCGCGCTTTACTACAAACCGTGGTCAATTGTGATGCCTGATTTTTCCGCACGCACTACCGACGCATGGATATGCTTTCCCCACGAGATCTATGAAACCATAAAAAAGATAATCTCGAAGTTGAAGGGGCAGGGCAAATCCCGAAAGGAAATTGAGACAGAGCTCGCGCGGACTGGCATAAAGCCCCCCCCTCATCGAAAAGTTCGCCCCCCAAATTCTCGCTGAAGAGGGCTAGCGGCTAACGCTTGAGAGCAATTCGTTGGCCGCGGAGGAACCTCGCGAGCCCCTCTATATCCTTGACATCCTTGTGAAGGAGAGCTTTGAGCTTCTCCCGAAATTCGATTACTGGCTTCACCCCAAGTCTTTCCAAATGCTTGGTGCAGAACTTTGCAAGTTTGTCTCCGGCGCGATCGAAATCGGTTAAAATGATAATTTGTTTGAAGCCCGCCAAATTCTCGAGGAAATTCAGCAGAGTTTTACTGCTGCCGGATGCCCTGAAAATCCGTCCATTTACGTTGAGCTTGCGTAGAGCCCCTTCATCATCCGCGCCCTCGACCAAAATCGGCACACCTTCGCTGGAGCTTTCTCTCAACTCATCGAGAAGTTCTTCTACCTGCTCAAGCGTTTCCTCAGTGAGCATGGCATATCCCCAAATCTATTTTTTTTACAAAATTATTCGGGCCCGCGGTCGCTCACCCAGAGCCCGCGCCTCAGGCACCGCTTGCAAACTTTGATGTCCGGCATGAAACAGCGCGAGCAAACCGTGGCGCCGCAAACCCCGCATCGGTACACTTCGGTGGTCGCCCGCCCACAGATAGCGCAAACTCCAGCAACTTTACCCATTTTGACCCATATTAATTTTGAAATCCAAGTGATTAAGCGTTACCATTTCGAACACTTACCACTCGATAGCAATCCTATTAATTTTTCCTCCCGAGTCTAATTCCCTGGTGTCTTAGGTGGAACAGATTACGCTCAGCTGGGATGAGGTCGAGAGGGCAGCTAAAACCTTGGCCAACTCGATAAAACGCGATTTTGACCCGGATGTCATCGTGGGGATCGCGCGCGGCGGTTTGATCCCAGCAGTCCGGCTCTCCCACCTGCTTGGCGATAAGTTGCTGCGCATCATCCACGTGAAGTACTACAGGGGGGCAAATGAACGTTTAAAAAAACTGGAGCTGCTTGCAGACGTTGAAAAGGTCGAAGGCAGAGTGTTAGTTGTCGACGATGTAGCCGATACTGGAACTAGCTTAGAGTTTGTGCTTAATCACCTGAAGGGAAAGGGGGCAAAGGAGACACGCACAGCCACCATTGCTTACAAACCGGGGTCGCACCTGAAACCAGATTATTTCGTGTACGAAACGGACAAATGGGTCGTCTTTCCTTGGGAAGAGGCACCTCTAGAAAGCAATGAGTAAAAATTTTGATGGAATTTCTCATCTGGGTAAGGTTGCGCCGAATGTTGTGACGGTTTTTGCAGCGAGTTTCGCACCCAGGTGCCCCGCCGTTTCAGCTGGCTGCCCCCTGCTCAAGCCGAACAGAACACCAGCCGCGTAGAAGTCCCCGGCCCCTGTGGTGTCTACGACTTTTACAGAATAGCAGGGGATTGGCGAACGTTTGCCACGCGAAAAGATGATCGATCCGCGTTCCCCCTTCTTTAGACAGACAGTATCGATATCCTCTGCAAGGGAGAGCGCCGCTTCCTCCTCTCTCGAGCCGGTGAGGGCTTCAAGTTCTTCCTCGTTTGCGAACAGCACATCTGCGCGGGAGATGATTTTGCGCAGTTTGACCTTGTTTTCACCTATCATCGGTGGGCTCTCGAGGGAAATCGAGATGCGTACGTCGCTGCTTTCAGCCAAGTCTATCGCATCGCGCGCGTTCCTCGCTATCGCCGCCTTTTCGAGCAGGGTTATCGACGTGAGGTAGAGGAAATTCGAGTTTTTTATCCCCTCAGCAGGAAGGGCATCGTAGTCCCTGCTGTTCCCCAAGTCAACCGCAAAAGTGCGCTGGCGGTCGCGGGTGATGAAGGCGAGGATCTTCCCTGTGCGGCCCGGCCTTTTTTCGAGGAAAGAATCTATCTGCTGGGCCCGCAGGCTTTCCTCAAAGGTTTTGCCCTCGGCATCCTCCGCTATGCTACTCGCGTAGGCGGCCCTGCCTCCAAGGAAGGAAACGCCTTCGCAGACGTTCCGGGCGTTTTCACCGGGTAAACATGCGAAAATGGAGTCCGAAATCCTGGAGTGCAGTTCATCGAGTTTTTCGCGCGGCAGGAAATTCGTGGCGCCCTTGATTAAGCCAT
>CAZLQN010000105.1:0-3346 GCA_964561735.1 Hadarchaeota archaeon (SeqCode)
GCCCTCACGCTATCGTATATTTGGGGGCCTGTTTTAACCCTTTTTCGAGTTTATGTGCAAAGCCGTTTGAGGTAGATGGGTTCTTATGATAGAAATACTAGCCCGCTGGCTGCACCGAAATCATGTCCCGCTTCCACTTCGGGAGTGGCAAACGATCCCAGTACGGCGACTTGCACTTCGGGCAGATCCTTGGTCGAGCATCGCTCCGAGAAACCCACTCGTGCCAACACCGCTTGCACTTATACCGGAGCTTCTTAGCCTTATGGAGCTTTTTGGTTTTTTTCTTGATCATTTACTCCCATAAACAATTGGTGTCCTGTTTAAATAACCAAGTTTTACATAATTTATGGCAGCCAGCCTACTTCATGTGCAGGAGGACTTGCAAAGTTGTTTAAGAGGAAAAGACCGAATAGGATGCGCAATTGGGGAATTCATCATGAGCTGGCACACTGACGCGATTGAAAAAATCAGGCGACGATTGGGGAGTGAGTATTTAACGAAATCAATGTATCTGCCAGAGAAGCCACGGGAAAGGGCACTTTACAAACCAGATATAGTAGTTATCAAAAAGAGTACAGACAAGATGGTAGCCATAATCGAAGTTCAAACATCGAGAGTTAGAAAGTCTATTTGCGGGGCAGCAATTTTGGCAAACACCGTGATAAGCAAAAGCAAACGCGACAACGTAAAAATTTATGATGCAGAGGCTAAACCAATGTTGTATTTTGTTGTTCAAGATGGGAGCAGGGGAAGAGTGCATCTTTATTGGAAAAAGCGAGGCAAAAAAGCATACATTTCAAAAAGAACAATCCATTATGAGAGTATTTCTGAGCTAGCATTCATCATTGAAAACCTCGGAAACGCTTGGTCCGCAACAAGTCCATAATACCATAACCTACTAGGGCTAAATTTCGGCCATTGCACGAGGGCGTAGTGATTTAATCCCATCGAGGTACTTTTTGAAATGGCAAGATATACAAGCTGGAGTCGAGTACAGGAGAGAACTGCTCGTAGGAAACTCAAGACATACGAGAATACCGGCGAGCGACTCGAGAGATTGAAGGCTAGATCTTTGTTGTGGGCCTGAAGGCCGTGGTAGCCACGTGCTCGAGGATAGAGGTTTCGCGAAACGCATCAAGCAAGTAGCCCAAAATACGCCGCCTCATCCAGACTTTATGTGCAAGAACCGGACTTTGTGTGCAACGCCGGATGACGAGATAAGTTTATGCTCAGGGGGAAGAAAAAAGATTCAGCAAGTATAATGAGGAGATGACTAAAAAGGATTTTATTCTTCCTCTGTTTCGCACCCTCGGTTGGAATGTTGAAGATTCCTTTGAAGTCACAGCAGAGGAGAAGATATGGTTTAGACGGGAGACCTAAACATGAGTAAAAATAGAAGACATCGAATAACTAGCCACGGCGATTTTCAAGTGTGGAAAGGCAGTAGATGGACAAAAGACTCCGTTTCCGCGTCTAACCCAGCCAAAAACAAAAGATGGCGAGAACAGGCCAGTAAGAGGAAGAAGGAAAAAGGCGAGAAGGTCTTGGCGGAGTAGATGAGCAAACTGAAAAAAGGCAAGAGCTGGTGCGCCACATGCGAAAACCGCGAAAAAGGCTGTGGCGATTCAACCGACTGTCGTGATAATAGTGTTATGGAAAGACCATTTTGGCACCTATCCAGAAAAAGTTTTCGCGGAAAAGGGAGCGGGGTAAATGGCCAAATGTAGGATGGTCACAAAATCAATCTTTGACGGTAAGAAGCGCGTGAACACGTTTTTTGTCAGATCCCGCAAAAAGAAAAAGGAGCCATCAAAATGGGAAAATGTGGCATCTGCGGCCAATTCGTGAAGCGGAGTCGTGGCACATACAACCCAGAACGCGGGCTGGTTCACGTCAAGTGCCTAGATCGTATCATGGGGACGCAGCGCTACGTGCAGTTCGCCAAGAAAAGGGGAGGCATGAGAAGATGACCATCGAAGAGGTTCGTGGGGTTGAACGTCGCGGGGGACTGAGTTGCACAGTCACGGCAAGCGTTAGTGGTTATCTGCTTGCAGGATCTGTAACGTTTACCGCTACCGCTACTTAGATTAATGGCATGTATTGGGCAAGGGATTTGGTCTATTGTTCGTGGTGCGGGGGAGGGGATTTGAACCCAACCTTTTCGCACGGCCAGTGAGACACGAGATTCCGCCAGCAGCGCGAGGCCCACAGAACATCTCCTTTTTGGTACAAATGAGACCGAACCGCGGGTTTCCATGTCAAGTTGGCGCTGGGTGGGTTAAATCAATTTGGGCAACCGATCCCGAATTTTCCAGAATTTATGTGCAAGAGGCCGAATTTATGTGCAGAACCTAATTTATGTGCAAAGCCTTTAGTCGAAGGACGTTTATAAAGGAAAAACAAAGTCATCTTTTAACTCCCTCGTGACAAATTCACAACCATGACCAACGTCAAGGCGTTCATCTGGCTCATCCCCGCCATCATCGCTGGCGCGGCAAGCGACTACATCAAGCCGCTCCAGGGCCCGGGCGCGGCATTGGCGTTCGTCTTCTTCATAGGCTTCTTCTACTCCTCCATCCGGAAGCGCATCACGGCCAGAGGCGCGGTCATCACGGCCGCGTTCTTCGGCATCATTTCGTTCTTCGTGGCTGGCAGGATCAACGACTCTTTCTCCCCGTACATGACCGAGTGGGCGGTGGCGGTGTACGTCGCACCCTTCGCCGAGGAGATCCTGAAGGCCGGCGGCATCTACGTGCTTGCCCTCAAGAGAAAAGCGGTGCTGAGGTCACGGCGGACGGCCGCCCTCTGCGGATTTCTCGCTGGGCTGGTGTTCGGGGTGGCCGAGGGGATCGTGCAGCCGAGCATCTATCGCCCGGTGACCGCCATCACCCACGGCCTCGGCACGATGCTCTTCGCCCTCGGGATACGGTTGATGATCGTCGGGAAGGGGCGCTGGGACGGGGTGTTCGCGGGGCTTTTCATATCGGCCGCGATCCTCGAGCACATGGCTTGGAACGCCTTTGCCCCTCTCTTGCTGCCGTGAAACGAATGAAATTAAATTCCCAATTTTTTCAACAATTTCCATGTTTGGATGATCTCGGTATCCCCCACTTTCTTCAGCGCGAGGAGTCCTTTGTCGCCCGTGATCAAGTAATCCGCTCTGCTTACGGCTGCCGCCGCCAAAATCGGAACATCCGCCTTATCGCCGACCAGCTTGGCATATCGCTTTTCAGACCCTTTGTACGCGCGCTTGGATATCTCCTCGTGTTTCACCATGCGCAAAAAGAGCGGGAAGAGCACAACTTGTTTCGGAAACTTTCTCCCCAGCACCTCATTCGCCTCATCG
>CAZLQN010000106.1:0-3329 GCA_964561735.1 Hadarchaeota archaeon (SeqCode)
ACATCCCTGTAATCGCGGGGGGTGTTTTTGCTACTCTCGCGCCAGATGAGGTAATCGGTGAAAAGAATATCGACATGATGTGCATCGGCGAAGGAGAAGAGGCGCTTGTTGAGTTGTGCAACAAAATGTATGCTGGCGAGGATTATTCCACGATTAAAAATTTGTGGGTCAAGAAAAACGGCGAAATAATCAAAAATCCGATGAGGGCCCCCGTTGATCTTAATAAATTGTCCTATCTCGACTTCGACATATTTGAAGAAAAGAGAATTCTCAGGCCCATGTACGGGAAAATATACAAAATGCTTCATTTAGAGATAGACAGGGGCTGCCCCTATAATTGTACTTACTGCGAAGCCCCGCAACTAAAAGGAGTATACCGGCGATGCGGCCATAATTACTACAGAAAGAAGAGCGTTGAGAGAGTTGGGGCTGAATTAGAGCACCTTGTTAAAAAATACAGGCCCGATTATGTGAACTTTAATTCAGAAACGTTTTTGGCAAGAACCGTCGAGGAGCTCGAAGAATTTGCCGAAATGTATAAAAAGTTTGGTCTGCCCTTTTGGTGTCAAACTAGATCAGAAACGGTGACCGACGAGAAAATAAGAATATTGAAGGAGATGAACTGCAAGAATATGCAATTTGGTATCGAGTGTGGAAACGAAGAATTCAGGGCTAAAGTGCTTAACAGATACAGTTCAAACAAACAGATGATCGGGGCCTTCAAAACAGTAGAAAAATATGGGATCGATTATACGGTAAATAACATCATAGGTTCTCCTGATGAAACCCGGGAGCTAATTTTTGAAACGATTAACATAAACAGGCAGATAAATCCGACTACAATCAATTGTTACATTTTTACGCCGTACAAAGGGACTTGCCTCTACCAGTATTGCTTAGAGAAGGGCTATCTGAACAAAGATGCGAAAGTGCACCAGCTTTTAGATGGTGCCCCATTAAAAATGGACAGCATTGCATATGAGGAGCTGAAAGGTTTACAGATGTGTTTCACATTATATTCAAAAATGCCCGAAACCGAGTTTGACAGAATACGGATTGCGGAAAGATTTGACGAAGAAGGAAACAAAATGTTTCAGGAATTGAGAAAAGAGTATTATGAGAAATATTTCAAGTGAAAACATGATTGATAATTCCTTTTGCAATTTTAATATGTTTAGAGTTTACATTATTGTGGAATGCTGTCTTCCCATCCAAATCTAGGTGAATGCATGTCCCTAAAGTCCATTCTGAAAAAAGCGGGTGCTTACGACCACGCGCTATTTTATTTACGCAAAACTGCAGTCCACTACTACAAAAAAAGAATTGAACAAGACGAGAAATTAAAAGTTACCATAGATGAACTCAACCGCGCAGGAACACTTGGAACACATTATGGATGGGGGAAGCACAAAGAGGAGTTTGTTTTATTTCATCTAAGCATCCAGCTCGCGGAGATAATCAACACCCTAAAGGAGAGACTGCAGCTAGCGGATCCAAATTACCGAAATGCATCGTTTCTCGATGCGGGTGATCCAGACAGAATTGTGTTGAGGAGCATAGGAAGTGAGAGGGGAGTAAGTCTTAACATAATGGATGACTGCTTGAAACAGGTAAAAGGGGTCGGGGGCTTTCCGGTAAAAGGCGATATCCAAATGATGTCTTTCCGCAACAAAAGCTTCGATTACGTCCTCTGCTTCGAGACTCTAGAACACCTTGAAAATCCGATATTGGGTCTCAAGGAACTGGCCCGCGTGAGCACTAAAAAAGTATTCATCTCTATTCCGTGGGTCGAAAAAACGAGTATCCACGAGGACAATTATGCGCCAGATACGCCTGCGGTCGAGAACCACGTGTTCGAGTTCAGCAGAGAAGACTTCGCAAAAATCATCACCCACGCCGATTTGAAAATCACGTATTACAAAGAAATAAACATATTCCCAAATATCAGTAATCCATTTCACAATTTTCTCTTTAAAAGATTCTATTACCCAGGGTTTTTCCCAAAAATTCAGTTTTACGAATTGACAAAAGGGGGGGCAAATGCTTAAACTGATCATCCTCGACTTCGATGGGGTCATAGTGGAATCAACGGATATCAAAACAGAGGCGTTCAGAAAGCTGTTTAGCGACCATCCAAAGCACGTGAGTGCAATAGTAGGATACCACAAGGAGCATGCTGGAGTATCACGATACGAGAAGTTCTCCCACATATATAAAAATATCCTCAAGCAGCCTCTGAACGAAAAAAAGCTGGCGGAGCTCGGCAGGCGCTTTTCCGCACTAGTGGTAGAAGAAATAAAAGCATGCCCCCTCGTGCCAGGCGTACTTGAGTTCTTGGAGAATTACTCAAAAAAAGTGAAGCTGTTTATCGCTTCTAGTACGCCGGAGGAGGAATTGCGATATCTCGTGAAAGCTCGGGGCTTGCAGAAATATTTCCACGGTATTTACGGGGCACCCACAAAAAAATCAGAAATTGTGTTGCGGATTATGGAAGAAGAGAGAGTGCAGAAAGGGGAAGTCCTGTTTGTCGGAGACAGCACCGCAGATCACGCAGAGGCGGTAAAGGCAGGAGTGCTATTCATAGGTCGCGTGAGTGATTTGGCAGATTACCCCTTTACAGACAGCGTTAAAACCATCGAGGATTTAAATGAATTAGGTACGGTAGTGGAGGAATTGTTATGCCAGTGAGGGTTCTCTCTCTATCGTACCCCCTCAGCGCCGAAACACCCACTTATGGTGACTTGCCGAAACCCAAGATAATGCCTCATACCTCTATAGCCGCTGGGGGCACCAGCAACACTTATGCCATCACTGCCTACAACCACACGGGCACCCATGTGGATGCCCAGGCGCATTTTATGCCAAACGGTAGGCGAATCTCTGATTATTCGCTGGAAGAGCTGATCTTTCGCAAACCATTGCTGGTTGACATACCCAAGGGGTCGGGAGAGTGGGTGGAAGAAAAAAACGTGAAAACGGCGGTAAAGTTAAAGAACGCAGACTGCCTTTTGATCCGAACGGGGTTTTGGGCTTTGAGGGATGAAGATGTTTACAGAACCCATAATCCGGGCATCTCGCCTGAAGCTGTTCTCTGGATAAGGCAAGAGTTGCCGAAGGTTCGCTGCATGGGCATTGATAGCATTTCCATCTCTAGCTTCCAAAACAGGGTACGCGGCAGAAAGGCGCACCTTGTGGCATTTGAAGAGCGCAGGGGTTTGGGTGGGCCCCTGCTTCTCTTAGAAGACGTGGATCTCTCAGCTTTAAAGGCGGGTGCAAAAATACAAAAAATAACAGTTGTACCATGGTCTATCTTGGGTGTGGATAGCGCC
>CAZLQN010000107.1:0-3306 GCA_964561735.1 Hadarchaeota archaeon (SeqCode)
CTATGTGGTGGCAGCGCGGCGCATAAGAGCGGATTGCACGGCTGCCCATCATCTCAACTTTGAAATTTTTTTCGGCCGCTGCATGGCGGGCGAAGTCGAGCGATGGAGAAAAAATATCTGGAGCTTGACCTAAATCGTAGAAGTGAACCACGCCCCCCGCAGGTTTTAACGCACGCAACGCAACGTCAAAAAACTCCCGCGCGAGCTCGGGCAACGGCATCAGGACTCGGTCGGATTTTCCAGCGATTTGTCTCTCGACGACATCGCACGCATCGCCGAGGATCGGCACCACGCGATCTCCGACTTTGTTTACACGGATGTTCTCCGCCATATACTTGAAGGCCACGGGATTTTTGTCAATTGAGTAAACCTTTGAAGCTCCACTGTGTTTCGCGATCACGATCGAATAACAGCCGACGCCAGCGAACAAATTCGTAACCACCTCGCCCCGCCCCACCAGCTTCGCGATGCGCAGGCGCTCGTGCGCGAGGCGTGGTGAAAAATAAACCTGAGCTAAATCCGTTTTGAAAGCGCAACCGCTCTCGTGGTGCGTGGCTTCCGTCGAAGGCTCGCCCGCGATCACTTCCAGCTCCCTTGTGCGAAACTCTCCGCTAACAGGGCCAACTTGGTTCAGCACCGTTCGAAGATGAGTATGCACTTGCAACAGCGCTTGACCGATTGCATGCTTCTTCGGTAAAAGTTTTTCAGGGATTTTTACGACTGCTACGTCACCAACGATGTCAAACGCCCGGAGCTGCGCTAGCTCTTCGTCCGTCAGCTCGCCGCGCAACGTTTCTCGAATGTTTTTGGGCTTCATCAAAACAAAAACTGTAGTTTGTGTTTATAAGATGGTTAGGCAAACTAAGATAGAGGAGGTTGAGGTGGCGCGATTTTTTTCTTCCAAAAAGAAAAAAGAGAGCAAGGGTTTTGGCCCCACTAGCGTGGTGACTAAACGCTCCGGGCCAATCAACGTAGCTGAATTTGACTGCCACGCTTGTCTAGGGCCAAGCACACTTCTCGATGAAAACTGTCGCGCCTGTGTTTTTGAGAGGCTTGCTACAGAAGGGGATCTAGACCAAGTTATTCTTCGACGCGCTTGTTGCAAGATTTATCCATCACGAGGACTGTCCAAACTGGCCAAAAGTTTCGCTGCGCTCAAGCAACTGGCGCTTGACCGGGTGCTCTACGGCAAGGACGCGGATAAAGAGTGCGGCGATTGTGTAGACGAGCGGATGCACAGACTCGTCGATGAAGTATGGCCAAAACTGCTCGCAAATCCCCACGATTTCGCACCGCTTGAAGAGCTTGCCAAAAAACCTGGCAGGTCAAAGGGCAAATGTGCGGCTTGTACCGAAGAACATTTTCTAAAGCTCATCGCCACCATCAAGGTGGATATAAAGCGCGCTACCTCTGGACTAACCCCACATAACTACGATGAAATCTTCGCCGCACGCACAAAGCCTTTCTTTATCGAGGGGGTATGGCATCCCCCACCACGCAAGGCACGATTGATTGACAGTTATGGGCTCTCTGGGGGTCGCGGCGAGGTTCGGATTTATCAACAGCTCGATCGCCCGGTGCCGTTCTACGAACTCGACTTGCCCGAGTTCAAACTGCCGATTGAGCAGCTGGAGTTGCTCGACGACGCCTTTCGCATGGAGATAGAGGAAGCCCCCGGGCAAGCTAAGTTTGCTTACAGCGCGCGCATGTTCGGGTTCGCCGAGGACTGGTACAACACGTTGCTGCACGCACTCAAGGAGCGAGGAGGAGCTACGATACCTTCAAATGAACTCAGAAAACTCTCGAAGCTCATCGCGAGTTGGCTGACGTACCGCATACTCGAGCCTCTTAGCCACGATGATCAGATAACGGATATCTACGTCCCGGCTCCGCCCGAGCTTCAACCGATAAGCGTTGAACACGAGCGGTGGGGGAAGTGTGAAACTGGAATCTACTGGGAGACTCCAGCGCTGCTCGGCCTAGGGGAAACTCTCGCGAGCCGCCTCGGCGTTGCCTTCGATGAGGTCAGGCCACAGTTGGACGCCGAAATTCCCGAACTTGGAATGCGATTGTTCCTGAGCAGATATCCGGCGATCTGGGCGCGGAGCGTTGAGATCTCGATAAGAAAGCGCAGGAGTACGCCATGGACGCAGCCTCTCTTCCTCGAGCGCGGCACACTCACGCCACTTGCCTCCTCACTACTGAGCAACGTTCTGCGGATAGGCTCAAGCGCCTTTGTGATAGGCGAGATGGGCACGGCGAAGACATCTCAGGTTGAGACGTACATCCCGGAGATAGGACCAGAACAACGCATCGTCTGCTATCAAGATACCGAAGAGCTGCACGTCGAGGACTTTGTGACGCACGGTTACAAGCTCGCGAATGTGAGGGTTGCTGACCCTGAACACCTTGAAAAACAGGTGAACGCTTTTCTGCGCGGCGGGCCTAGCTACTGGCTCATAACAGAAGTTCGCGCGGCGGAAGCCGTCAAGGCCGCGTTAGGCGCAGCGGCCCGGCAAGGCAGCCAGCCAGTAATTGCAAGTTTTCACGCGCGCAGCAAGCGGGAAATGTTCGATCTCATCGCACACATCATGGGGCTCCACGAGGCGGCGTTTAAATACATAGACCTCATCATAAGCACCTCTCGCTTCTCCACGCCGCGAGGAACTATTCGGCGAGTCACGGAAATCGCAGAGGTGCTCAAAGAGTGGGAGGGCAAGCCGGAGTACGTTGAGCTGTTCGCCGACGATCGCAAACATGACATATTGGTTCCGAAAAATTTCTTGAAGGGCGACAAGAGACTGATATCCAAACTCAACTCATATGATCTCTCAAAACTCGATGTCGTCGCTGCCAGTAAAAAGCTGAGTTTCTTGCCACCGGGCAAAGGTGGGAGCCGTACCATACCTGCTGCTTGTAAAAAACTCGCGATAGATGAGCGCGATTTTCTCACGGCAATTTTAGCAGAAGCGCGGATGAAGTCAGATCTGTTAATGCTGGCGGAAAAAAGCGGGAACATGAGCTACCTCGAGTTGCCCTTCGTAAGCGCAGCCTACAACAGTTATGCTGCTTTGGTCAAACGATATGCGCCCGATTACAAACACGTGTTGAGAGAGTGGTCAGCATGGTTGAAAAATATAAAAGCCTGACCAAAAATCCAGCGCGTGATTCAAAAAAAATCCGGGAGATGCTAAGTCTTGGCTGAAGGCCCAATAGAACTCGACGAAAGATTCCCGATACCTAGCGACGTGCGTGCCATCTTAGAAAAGATTTCCCGACCGCGGGAGCCGGGCTTCTACGAGCGCT
>CAZLQN010000108.1:0-3264 GCA_964561735.1 Hadarchaeota archaeon (SeqCode)
TATGCGCGGGTTCCCGTAGATGTGAAGCAGGTGGGCATAGACCTCCTTAGCTTGAGCGCCCACAAGATCCACGGCCCCAAGGGTGTCGGCGCCCTCTACCTGCGCGAGGGGGCAAAAATCGAGCCCGTAACTTATGGCTACATCTCCATGTTCCCGTTGAAGCCGGGCACTGAAAACGTGCCAGCGATTGTAGGCTTCGGCAAAGCGGCAGAGCTTGCATTCGATAATTTTGAAAAAAATGTCGAACATATGCGCAAACTCCGAGATAAGCTGACGGATGGAATCGAAAGACGCATCCCCCATATCGTGCTTCACGGACCGAGAGGTGAGAAGAGAAGCCCATCGAACGTCAACTATTCGTTCAAGTACGTCGAGGGCGAATCAATCCTATTGCACCTCGACCTGAACGGAATTTCTGTAGCCACCGGCTCAGCTTGCGCCACACGAAAACTCGAACCGAGCCACGTCTTGACGGCGATAGGGGTGATACCAGAAGTATCGCATGGAGCGATAAGGTTCACGCTGAGCAGATTCAACACGAGCGAAGAAATAGACTACGTGCTCAATGTCCTGCCGAAAGTGATAGAAAATTTGAGGAAGATAAGCCCAGTCAAACCTGGGGCATTTTAGGTGATCGTGTGCCAGTTGATTATACCGAACGAAGCGTGTTAAAATACACGAAAAAGGTAATGGATCTATTCAAAAATCCAAAAAATATTGGCGAGATGAAGGACCCGACCGTTTCCGTCGTCGAGGGTGACCCACAGTGCGGTGACATGTATCAGATGTTTCTAAAAATTGAAAATGATAGAATTATTGACGCAAAATTTTTGTCATTCGGATGCGCCGCCAACATCGCGACAGGATCTGTGACGACCGAACTCGCCAAAGGGACGACCATTGACGAAGCAGAAAAAATATCAATAAAAGACATTGCAAAAGAACTCGGCCTCCCAGCTGTAAAAATGCATTGTGCTGTGCTCGCGTACAAAGCCCTGCGAAAAGCAATAAAAGAATACCGCGAGAAAAAATCCGCGAGTGGTTAGGGCTCGGTGTAAAATTTGAAAGATGCTCCCACGTTATTTCACCCGATTTTCGTAAGCGATTGCATCCTATCAAAAGGCATCGAACTCTCCGAACTCCTCAAAATGAAAAAACAAGCGATTCTCTACTTCCAACCGTGCGCATCGGAGAAAGGGAAGCTAATGGCAGATGTAGAGCTCAGAAAAGGAGAAGTCGAAAGCGGGCCTTTCCTAGACCCCACAGCGCTCTGTTCTCTGCTCGAAATTCACCGTAGACGCTTTTCCGCTGTGAAGTGTAGCCCAAATCTGGGTGTCGCCAAGCTCACGTGGAAGGGACGTGACATCAGCATCTTCAAAAATGGAAAGATAAAAATTCAGCGTGCTTTGGATCGCTCAGAAATTACAAAAATCGCTGGCTCGGTATCCCGCCTGATTTGGGGGGCTGTGAACTGCGATGTATGCGGGATGCCGGCGCTCCGTTGTGCTTCCGGAGAGTGCGGAAAGTGCATGACGGAGGAAAAATCAGCCGTGGCGTTGGATGATCTCCCCAATGCTGCTCTCCTCACAGAAGGGTATTCTAACCTATCAAAAGCCCTAGAAAAGATATCGCCTGAAGAATGCCCCCCTGCTGCCCCCGAAAAGTTCGAGAAACTCTTGCGCGATGCACAATACCTCGGCCTATTTTTCACGATGGAAGCTCCGTACAAGGAAAACGCGGTGTTAGGGCTAGCCTTGTTGGGGGAAGTGGAACGCGTACGCAATAGATATGGTTCTTCCAAATCTGCCCGGTGAATGAATATTGTGTTGGAGCCGGGGGCAGGATTTGAACCTGCGAATAGCGGGTCTGCAGCCCACCGCCTTAACCGCTAGGCTACCCCGGCACACTTTTATTTTAGGGCCATTAGATAAAACACTTGCAATTCACTATATTCTTATTGTTTTGAATGACTCTGCCAAAGGATGTCCCTTCGAAGTCAGAGAAAAAACTTTCTCCCAACCAAATGGAGCTTTGTTGACGCGATAACCGGATGCCACAAGTTTCTTACTGAGTTCATCTACAATTTTTGCTGCAACGTCCGGGGGGCCTATTTTTTCTGATAAGTGAACGAATGGGTATAACACCAACGCCTTCGCGCCCACTTCTTTAGCCCTCGCTATAATCTCCTCGGCGCTCTTATTGATCAACTTCTCATTATCAGCAATGTCCTCTTTTTCAACAGTGACAAATATTACCAGCGCGTCTTTTATCCCACAACTTTTACATTCGTCTGCTATTTCTTCAGCGAACTTCGTTGGTTTGGTAGTGGTGTATGAAAAATAATCGCAATGAATAAGCAACATTTTCATATACTATCCCACAATCATTTTGTATAACGGAGTTATAAATACGTTTTGTTTCTCGCTTCTCTTAATATAACTATTAGGAATATTTTGATAGAAAAATATAAATAATAGTTGTATGCATAACACTGTTATAGGTGATAATCTGGCCAAAAAAATAATCCTAAAATGCAGGGAGTGTGGGCGGGAATACCCACCCACAAACACTTACGCCTGCAAAGAATGCTTTGGACCGCTAGACGTAATTTACGACTATGGTTCAGTGAACTACCACCCTTTGAAAAGGGTGGCTTCTGAGGTCGGACATTGAACGACACTACCAAGTTCGCTGGATGGCAATGCCCCAGTTACGGGCTGGCTCACGACAGCCCCTACCTTGGAGACTTGCCCCAAGGCTCGTCTGCCTATGTTGAAGGCACCATTCCTGTCCGCGTTTTCTTTCAAGCCGCATCGAGGACACTCGAACAACCCGTGATGTTTCCCGCTCCGCACTCCAATCGTCCCGCACTGCCAGCACAGCCGCGAAGTGTAGGCTTCGCTCACCTCGACCACTCGGATGCCCCGCCAGTTCGCCTTGTATTCGATGTATCGTCGGAGCTTCCAGAAAGGCCAAGAGTTCAGCTTTCGGTTGAATCTTCGTCCCTTGCCGTTGGCTCTGATGCCCTTCGGGTTCCCGATTGCTATGATGGCGTTCAGTCGTTCCGCTTCGTCCACGATCGCCTTGGCAATCTTGTGCAACTGATCGTTCGTGGTACGGCTCTCCTTGGCACCGATTCGCTTCACCACTTTCAACAGTTTCTTTTTTCCAAGCTTGCGTCGCAGGTGGAAGTAGTGTCCCCTTGCTCGCCTCAGCTCCCGCCCGTGGAAGTGGGTCTCGCCCGACTGGGTGTCCACAGAACAC
>CAZLQN010000109.1:0-3248 GCA_964561735.1 Hadarchaeota archaeon (SeqCode)
GGCGATGGGTTCATTTATTCGTGGGCAGAGTTATTTTCGTGGGGCCGTGGGGTAGCTTGGCCCTAACATTTTGGGGCCGTGTATCCCAAAAAAACGTGAACGGGCACATCAAGCCAAGCACGACTTGGCTTCGCGAGAACGGGATGCCCCGCGAGTTTATACAGGAGCTGCACGGGGACAGGCGACGGGAAGCCATTGACATATACGACCACGTCGACAAGAGCTGAGAAAAACATATCTCGCTTGCATCCTACAACTCGGCTTTAGCCTGAATTTCTGTAAAGGTTTAGCGGAAAGACCAAAACAATGCTGCATCTAAGACCTTTGGATCTTCTTTTATCTTTTCTAGATCAATGGTAATTGTAACTCGGAGTTTGCCGTCTTGGACTATTTTCTTCCTAAACTCCGGACTATCTGATAGTGCCTTCAAAGCTCTCCAAATGTTCTCCGAGAAACTTGCTAGGTTCTCCTTATCTGTGGGTTCGGGTGAGAGGTCAATGTAAATGTTTTCAGATAGACTCTTTCTAAGTCTCTCAACCCTTTCACGTATTTTTTTATCAGCGATAACCGCGTGTTTCGAGCCGAGAAATGCTGCGGTAAATCCAAGTAAAAGCCTGTGGGTCTTTTTAACCATGAAATGGCTTACAAGACCAAGACGCTCAAGTTCTGTTTCTACCTTTTTGTTTATAGCTGCTCTTAAAGGTGACTCAGCTGAGCTGAGTACTTGGAGACCCAGAAGGGTCGTTTCATATCCCCTCTTATTTTTTCTTAGTAAGTTTGAGTTAGCAAGTTCCTTTAAGTGTTTGTTCAATGCTTTGTCCGTGATTGAAAGTGTATTTTTAAGCTCTGTCCACCTCGCCCTCTTTTTTGAGCATTCAATCAAAATCTTACTTTTTGGTTCAGTCAGTATCATTACAGGTTCCCCCACGTAAGGTTTAAAAGCTCTCTTGCATATAAATTTTTGGGAACAATACATGTCTTACCCTGTAATGAAAGAGGCTGTCGGGGTTAAACTGGCGAAAGCGCTCGACGAATTGAAGAAAAAACTGGCGATCGAAGAGGAGTTCGAGCTTGTCTGGGTCCCCACCGAAGGTCCGCTTTCAGGAGAAATAAAGGGGCAAAAGATTTACATTTACGAATCTGAGGAAGCTAAGGCTCTCGAAACTATTAAACATGAAATTTTTGATTTCTACGTCACGAGCAGAATTGTCCGGCCGCTTGTCAAAATCATCAATCTGCTAGTAAAATCGGCTGAGAGCAACGTTTATGAGGCGAAGGAGGAGGTGATAAAAAAGCTTGTAAATCTCTGTTCGCAAACAGCAGGCTGTGGCAGGACCGCTGAGATTCAACCACTCAGCGGTGAAACTGGAAATTTGAAAGTGAAGGGCCGCAAGAGGGGCAAAGAGGCAGGTGGCTATGTTAGCTAGACCACGGGGGATAGCCCACAGCATCGGCATACCTCCAGTATACTTAGGGCGCGTGACGAAGGCGGAGCGGGGGATGGTCCCTCACCCATACATCGAAGGTGGTTAGAATGATCGACCACACCACCGTAAATTGGCGTGAAGCTCTTCAAAAGCTTGATAATGAAATCCGACGGCGTAAGCGAAAGGGGCCACCGGAACACTTCAAGGGCCACACCCTCGGCTGGCTCCTGCGCGAGCGCAGTTTCGCCGCCTTTCAGCTCAAAAAATTGACAAAGCCTTCATCGCTGCCGCTCGAAGAAAAAATGAAAGAAGAACTCAAGTCGGGCGGTAGTCGCGCCGGGAAGGGATTCCACCGCGACCTCATGCACCACATGTGCAGAGTTCTCCACAACCTCAAACTGCTCGACTACGATGCCGGCCACCAGCGGAAATCAACACCAGATTTAATCTTCGAAGGCAACCCCAAGGTCACCCCGTATTGGACCTACCAGAACATCGATGTTGAGGTCGAGATGGACGCCCGACGACACAGACCGCGGATAATTAAAAGCATCCGATCCTCTAAAAACCCTATTTTATATGTCGTGACTAGGCGCAGGGACGCAGCGTTTCTCAAAGACCTCTTGCCTTCGCTCGGAAAGCCCGTCGTGCCGAGCATCGGAGATTTTCATGCCCCCTATGACGCTACGATTTTCATTCCCCGCGATTTTCCACGGGTGGAGGGACGACTTGAAAAAGAACAGACAGAGATGGAGGCGGAATACATTAAAAAACTCGAGGCGTGGTCGCGGGACCGGGAGCGGCTCGGCAGGAAAAGGCTGGAGCTCGCGCACAATCTCGACTGGTGGCTTAATCGCGGCTGGCACGTTGCTTTTAAAAAGAAGGGGAAAAACTTCCAGGTTTCGCTAAAAAAGGCCGGCCAAAAGGAACGCTACATCGGCATGACGTCCGACCCCGTCGTCTGCCTTGCCCTTGACCTCATCGAAATCGAGCTCCCCAAAAGCGTCACGAAGCGCGCGACCGAGCTGATGACCTACCTGAAGACGCGTCCTTCCCCTCCTGCCGATCAGCCGTCTTTTTTCCATCTGTGAACCGCCGAAAACACAGACATGTCAGGCTGTATTCACGAAAATGCTCCATAAACCGATTGACCGCCTCTCTTCTCATCTGCAAACCGCCAAAAATAGGGATACTCCAAATTGTCAAAATAGACGCGTTTATGCGGCCTCCGAGGCTATTAATTTCAAAAATTGGGAGAAAATGGGAGAAAAACCATACCCCTCTCCCCCGCTATTGGAATAGTGCTACCGCATACCCCTAAAATATGTCCCCTGTGTCAAGTGTGTCCCGCAGACCAAGTGAAGTGAACGTGAGTGAGTGTTCCCGTCACTCACCCGTCACCCACCTGTATTTTGATTTTTCGCCGCACGCATCCCCTTCAGCCAAACTCGCTACGCTCGCTTCTTCAACCTCAATGTCTTACCCCCTGCTTTCTGCAAAACCCCCAACTTTTGTTATACACAGCCCCCTCGCCTCGCTCGCGCCCGAACACGAAAACAAGGCGATGGCGTGTGGAGTGAAAGTGACGAGTGATACGGAATTGAACATCCCCCAATCCTACGTGATCCTCGGAGTTTCTTGACGGGTCGCGACGGGCCGGGAACGGGAAACGGGTCGGGTCAAAACTCATTACGTTCGCTATATTACCCGACCACCCACGCACGAACAGACCCCCCGGGTGTACACACATTCACAGGATCGTGCGTACGTGCCGCCCGCCACAGACCGTCGTCGCGGAGCTGTTTCTGCACCGTTGCCCTG
>CAZLQN010000110.1:0-3229 GCA_964561735.1 Hadarchaeota archaeon (SeqCode)
CAATTGCAGCTCCACAGCAACTTCGCGCACTATTGTCGCAGCGGTTTCTGTCAAGCTTATGTTTGGATTTGCCTCGCCGCGTGGCCACGAGTAGGATGTCCCATTGCCAGGTATCTTGATTTCTGAACCCCTAACTAGATCCGGACCATAGCTCGTAGATCTAATTATGTGGTCATCGCTGAGCATGGCAAATTCTCCTTGGGGCTGTTGCCATATCAGGTCCATTGGGGTCCATCCAACCCCGGGCAGGTAAATGAATGCCCAAGCATGCCCGTGAGCTGCAAGGTTACTACCTTTCTGAGGGTTGTACCCATACCCTGACACAAACCTGGTCGGTATGCCCGCCGCCCGACAGAGGGCAGAAAAAAGATGTGTAAACTCGCTGCAGTCACCTATCTTATTGTTATATGCCCAAAGGGCGCTGTGATCCACCGCATATTCTTGGTAGGTCAAATAATTTTTCACAAAATCGAAGATGGCTTGAGCTTGATCGTAGATGTTTGATTTACCTGCGATCAGCCCGAGCGCCTTGTTATTGATCGTTGAATCATCGCTTTCCCATAGGTTGGCGATGGGTTGGGTATAGGCGAGCATCCCGCTTGGCACGCTTCCTTGAACCGCGCTCGAATCGATTGGGCCTACTTGAGTTATTTTGATTATGTTGGTGATGGTGATCGTTTTTGATGAACCACCACTAATTGTTCCCAAGGAAAAACTGGCCACGCGGTTTTCTTCGGTGCGTGTTATATTTGGGCTAGCGAGTACACCATCCACTTCAATTGTTTCGCCAAGGATTTGTTGGCCAGCATAGTCGGTGTGGTTGTCGAACAAAAATACAGTTGCGACCACGTTGTCCGCCGTCGTTGAACTGTTGTTTGGCAGCTGATGTGTTTCTTGAATTGAGTAAATTGTAGATTTCGTCGGCTGTTCGGCGCTCGCCAACGGCTGAATAGCAAACGTAATCAATAGCACCCCAACGATTAAAAATTTGCGCAATTTAGCACCACACCAATTTGTTTTTTCTTTATAAACGACCTTCGACCAATGCTGCGGTGGGTATATGGAGAAGATAACCAAGCTGGGCTTGCTATGTTCCCTCGTCGGGTTGGCGGCGATATATGCGGGAGCAGTCTACGTGCGTCCGTCCGTGACGCCGATAGCTAAGATAGACAACGAATTCATCGGCCTCAAGGTGATCATCTCCGGTCAAGTCGTGGACCTGAGGGAGTCGAACGGCCATCTGTTTCTCACGCTCCAGGACAACTCTGATGGCACGATGGCGGTGCCGATATTTTCCAGCGTCAGGTCGCAGCTGGGGGATTCGATTGAGATGCTCGATGAGGTGCAGGTGACGGGCGAGGTCACGCTCTATCAAGGTGCGCTCGAGGTGGTGCCGGAAGAAGCGGGCGACATAAGCATCGTGCATTCTCCATGTTTGGGGATTTCTAGCATCGACAACGGTCTGATCGGCGAACCGATCAAGGTGAGAGGGGTCGTGGATAAGCGCGAGATCGTCGGCAAGGGAAACATAATCCTTACCCTAAGCGAGGATGGCGGGCAGTTGGCGGTGTTCGTGCCGTCGTCCGTGGCTGGAAGCAGCAATTTCCCGGAGGTGCACGTCGGATACGTCGTGCAGGCGAGCGGCTGGCTTCAGCTGTACGAGAACGAGCTCGAGCTTCGGGTCACTGGAGCTTCGAACATCAAAGTTATCGAGGCCGAGGATGCTTGAGCTGCTAGCGTTCATCGCGCTAGGCATAGCAATGGGCATAATCACGGGTCTATTGCCCGGCATTCACGTCAACAATCTCTCGCCCATGCTCATGGTGTTGGCGGTCGCGTCAGTTTTTGCGCCGATGTCGCTTGCAGCAGCGATTATGGCGATGACAATCACAAACACTTTCATCAGCTACATCCCCTCCACTTTCCTCGGGGCTCCAGAGCCAGGGTCCGAATTATCTGTCCTACCAGCGCACCGCCTTCTGATGCAGGGAAAGGGGTACGAGGCAGTTGAGCTAGCTGCTATCGGTTGTTTCGGTGGATTGGTGCTGAGTGTCGCGTTGGTCTTGCCGATGTCGCTGTTGATGGGCTCGACATACACGATGTTGAGGCCGCAGATGTACTTGTTGCTCACAGCCGTTGTAGTTTTGATGGTCGCGTTGGAGCGGTCGAAGACGAAGATAGTTTGGGCAATTACAATATTTCTGCTCTCTGGATTTCTGGGCCTTCTCTCTCTGGACACAAATATTTGCCGAAGCGATGCCGCGCTGATGCCTTTGTTGAGCGGTCTTTTCGGCGTCAGCGCTCTGCTCCTGAGCCTCAAGAACGAGGGAAAAATGCCTGAACAGAGGATCGATGGTAGACCGTTAGAAATGAAGCACCATCTTAAACCGATTTGTGTCGGGACGGCGGCTGGCGCAGTTACTGGCTTCTTCCCCACCATCGGCCCGTCCCAAGGCACTGTGCTGGCTCAGATGGCGACGCGTTCTAGCGGGAGCAGAGAGTTCATAGTGTCTGTATGCAGCGTGAACATGGCGAAGGCGCTTTTTTCTTTTGTTGCACTCTACGCGATTGGTAACGCTAGGAGCGGTGCGGCGGCGGCAGTGGGCGAACTCATGGAGATTGGGCCGAGGGAACTCTTGTTTTTACTCGGCGTAGCACTCTTTGTGGGCGGAATCGCGGTCATCTTGCATATGAAGCTTGGATGTTTAGCCGCGCGGAACATCGGTCACCTCCCATATCGCGCGACCTGTATTGCGGTCATCGCCAGCATAGCTGGTCTCTCGTTTTACTACTCTGGGTTGATTGGGCTGCTCATACTCGCGACGTCCACAGCGATCGGAATATTGCCGGCGGTGGTCAACGTCAAGCGGACTCATTGCATGGGTGTGCTCATGCTGCCGTGCATACTCTACTTCGCTGGACTCAAGAGCGGGGTGCTTTCGGCGCTGGGGCTTTGATACAATGATGAATACATTTAAATGTATGTTTAAACATATTTTGAGTGGTGGTAACTTGGTCAAAACTATAACAATCAGAGGCGATGTTTACGAAAAACTTGTAGCGGTGAAGGGCGAGGACGAGAGCTTCAGCGAATTGTTCGAGAGGCTCGTGGAGGGGGTTGATCCGATAAAGACTTTGAAAAGGCTCAGGGGGACCATCGAGTTCAAGAGCGGAGAAAAAGAAAAGCTGCTCGCGGAGGTCAGGGCGCGCAGAGCCGAGAGGAGACTAT
>CAZLQN010000111.1:0-3204 GCA_964561735.1 Hadarchaeota archaeon (SeqCode)
CATTTTAACACCTCCTCAACGGTTGGCTTTTCTTCTCGTTCCTAGAACTTTTAAAGGTTTCTGTGTACAGCAAAGCGTAGAGGGTGCCGCTGATGGATGAAAATACTCGTAGGGCGAGCTTGAGGTATAGTGTCAAAGAGGGTGTGGCGTGGGCGACGTGCAACGCTTTAGGCCCATCATACATCGCACCTTATGCAATTGCCCTGAAGGCCAACAACTTTCAGATTGGTCTGTTAACATCTGTACCTAATTTGGCAGCCAACCTTTCCGAAATCAGGACGCCGAAGCTCATGGAGAAGGTGAACCGCAAGAGGATAGTAATCGCGGGAAATTTTATCTAGGCGCTCGTGTTGTTGCCAATCGCGGCCGTGGCCCTAATTTTCCCAATCGTTGGCCCAAGCAGCTTGATTGCTCCGACAATTCTCATAATGCTTTACACGATTTATTTGATTCTCAACTCGTTTACAAACCCTGCCTGGTTTTCTTGGATGGGCGACCTTGTGCGCGATAAGGAGAGGGGAAGATTCTTTGGCAGGAGGAACACCATCATCGGGATCGCGAGCATTTCGGCCATGTTAGTTGCAGGCGTGTTCCTCAACTTGACGGCCCAGCGAGCCCTGCTTGGCTTCGCAACCCTCTTTGTTTCTGCATCGATTGCGCTCCTTGTTTCATGTTACTACTTCAGTAAGCAATACGAGCCGAAATTCAAGTACAAGGACGAATTCTACTTCTCCTTCTCGAGCTTCCTGAAGAGGATGAAGGACAACAACTTTGGCAGGTTCACCATTTACGTTTCGCTGATGGCATTCGCTCTCAACCTAGCCAACCCGTTCTTCGCCGTCTACATGTTAAGTCATCTAAATTTTAGCTACCTTACCTTTGTATCTATCACGCTGAGCTACGCGATCGCGGGGGTGATAAGCATGCGTCTCTGGGGCAGGTTCTCCGATAGGTACGGGAACCTCTTGGTGCTCAGAATCTGCGGCTTCTTGGTGCCGCTCGCCCCAATCCTCTGGTTGTTATCGCCCAATCCAATATATCTGGCCGGTGTACAAGCGTTGGCCGGAGCTTTGTGGGGTGGTTTCAACTTGGCGGCGTCAAACTACATATATGATTGTGTCACAAAACAGAGGCGGGGAATTTGCATTGCCTACTTCGATGCGCTCAACGGCATTGGGGTATTCCTCGGCGCAACCGTTGGGGGTTTAATCGCCACATACGTCAACGTCGGGTTCATTTCAATAATTCTCTTTCTATTCTTACTCTCTGGTTTGCTGAGGTTAGCCTTCTCCGCCGCAATATTACCCATGCTGAGGGAAGTAAAACATGTCGAGGCGCCGAAGCCAGTGAGGTACTATATCGATGGCTTGTCCAAGAGATTACCTCTGCACCCACATCATGGTTGAATTGTTGTGCTAGGATTGATCATCTGATTCCCATGTCGTTCAAGTCGCAAGGTGCTAATAATAGGTGCACGTTGACGGCATCGAAGTGGTGCGGGGGAATAGGTTTAAACTACCGTTTGAATCTACCGAAACTTTTTGTGCAATCTTTGGGCAGGAATCGGGCAACCGTGGCGCAATTTCTAGGCAAAGAAATTGCTTGCTCTCACGAGCAAAATTTGGGCAAGAATTGGGCAATTTTAGAGCTATTTTTAGGCAATAGTAGTTGGCAAATTGACGAGAGACAAAACCTTTGCGCGCCGCCCGCAACCGCTCAAATGGAGGTTAACCGCTTGAGGCCGGTGCGGATTGCCAGAGGTGATTTTTTGGGCTGGGGGGATAAAAGCCATTGCGGTAGGATGAACGTCAGACGCTTGCTTCTGAACCCCGGCGACCTCTTGGCCCGGAAGTTCGACAAGGGATACGCCAGATTTGTCGCGCGGATGAAACGCAAAATAAAAAGGGGCGACCGCAGGCTGGCGATCTACTCCGTTCTGGCCAGGGCAGAGTGCTGGCTGGCGTTCGCAGTCGGGGGCGCTTTCGAGCTATCTCGGGTATGTGATTTTCATCCCGCTCGTGCTATGCCTCTACCCGCTGGTTGTTTTCGGCGACCCTTACACGTGGCGCAAGATTTACGGCGGGCTCGCGAAGGGCGTCGGATACAGGGCGTCTTTCCTGCTCAACCTCGATATGCTCTACTGGTTCGCGATAGGGTGGGTGATCGGATGGGTAATAAGATAAAAAATGGGCAGGGTACAACACGAAGCTTTTCCGATGTTAGACTGGTATGACATCAGAAAAGCAAGGTGTTATACCCCACCGTTGGCTTGGAACTGAGCGAGTTTTTGTTTCGCCCCAGTTTCTTCCAAAATGCGCTGGAGCAGCTCTGGCGCTCGGTGAATGAACTCTTGCATCACCTGGGCCGTGATTTCATCAGCAAATTCACGCTTTTGTTCGAGGTCGATGAAGGCACGAGACGAGCTATCTTCGACATCCTTCGTTCATCAGGCGCACGTGAGGAAGCGGCACGCCTAGCCGATATCGCCAAGGCGCCTGAGCGAGTCTTCGAGAGCACTGAGCTTCAACTCGACAAGCGATTGAGCTCGCTGGTGATGCCGACGATGGCCTTCCTCGTGTTTGGCTCGCTCGCGATCGTCGGCGCAGTTGGCCTCTCGCCCATCTTTGGGATGATCGGCATGAACTTCGTGGATATAAAATTCTTCGTGCTCGTCGTCTCCATATTGGTTGCAGCTTTCCTGTTGTTCACCACATATATGGGCAAACGTCGACCGGTCACATTGCCGCCCCATGAGATTCCAGCGAACGATCCTCGATTGCCTCCGCCAGGAAAAGCAAAAATTTTGGGGACGCTTGTGCCAATCTGGCTACTTCCAATTATCGCATTCATCGTTCTCGCATGGCCAGGAGTACTCTATTTGGCCAACATCACCTCGGGAGTCATCGGAGACATCGCAACAAGTTTCACGACGCTGTGGCTGGTCTGGGCTGTAGCAGCGGCGATTGGAGTATATGCCTACCTCTACTCGGCACAACGATCGAAGTTGAGGGAAGAGGAGGGCAGGAAGCTTGTGGATTGGGAGGTTGCCATGAACACCATTGGGTCGCGCGTGCTCGATGGCAAGCCCATGGGGCAAGCGATGAACGAAGCCGCAGAACTCATGGCTGGATCTCCCATCGCGGAGCAATTGAAGCAGACGAGCACAACGATGGATCGCTTGGGGATAGACATGTATCGCGCCCT
>CAZLQN010000112.1:0-3197 GCA_964561735.1 Hadarchaeota archaeon (SeqCode)
CGAAGACCTGCAACTTGTAACTGACGATGCATCTCGCTGAGTCGTAGTGGGCAGTGATCAGGAGGCGCTTCTTCGGTTTTTCCTGTGCCGATGTGGCGATGATATTTTTACTTTTTTGTTTGGGCATGAGCTTGGGCAACGATGAAAATACAGCGAGGGCAATCAAGAAAGTTGCGATGGCAATTATTTCTGGAAAGAAGAGCGTCAAGATGAATGCCGCCGCGAGTAGGCCCGCCCCAACTTGAGCGCGAGCGGCCCTATCGACAAAATCAAACTCCTGCACCTCAACCTTGTAGCCGTAGCTCTCGAGCTGCTTATGGATGTATTCCGCCGCTTGCTGTTCACCTCGCGCCCCGGCTAGGCGCGGCCCTATTTCGTACGCTAGTTTGTCCAAGTGCTCGAACGCTCGACGTGGCTCAAATTCGGCCATTTTTCCCCTGCTCTACTAGGTACAAACGATTAATAGCTTCAGTCCCAGATTTTTATCTGCGGGGGTAGCCAAGCCAGGTTAAAGGCGTCAGACTCAAGATCTGATCCCGTAGGGGTTCGGGAGTTCGAATCTCCTCCCCCGCACCACAGTCTAAATTGCTAGAATTTTGTCGCCATGTACTTGACCACTGGATCGGGGATGACGAAGGAACCGTCTTCTAACCTTTCGAGGTAACCATACCGCACAAGGTTATCCAACAAGTAGGTGAGATCGGACTTGGAGATGGGGCCCAACTTCACGCTGGCTCTCTCATATATCTCAGACCACCTGAGGGCACCGCTCGCGATTGCCCTTAGCACCATCTGATAGCGATCGCTCCCCCGCAGAATTTTTTTGCTTTCTTCAGCCGCCAATTTCGCTGCCATCTTTAAGAACCGCTCAAGCCCAGCTTTTCCCTCCGAAACGCAAGTGTGGCCATAAAGGGTCAACCATCCTATCAGCCCATCAAGAACATCTACCACTTCCTCCAGATCAGGCTGCTTCACCCTTGCTTCCTTGAATCCCTTCTTCAAGAAATCCATCGCCTGTTCACGGCCAAGCCTTCCAAGCTTGATGATCTTCGCATATCTACCATAGAGGGGCGAGTGGGGGTTCTCCATTCCCAAGAAATCCTGTAACACGCCAACCTGGGATCCCGTCAAGGCGAATACCAGATTATCCAAGTTGTCGATGGCCCACGCCAACAGCCCATCGTACCTCGTCCTGCCTGCCAGCCTCAAGTACTGCGCTTCATCGATGGCCACGACTGCCCTCTCTTTGTGCGCCGAAGCCCACCTATCCATAGCTCTGAAGACGTCCGTGAGTGATGCTCCTTTTTCCCTCCAGTCAAGCTGAATCTCAAACCCGGCGATTTTGATTCCTCTCACCTTTTCCAGCCACGAGGTGAGGCGATGGGTCTTGCTTAGCTTCGAGAGTTCCTGTGAAAGCGCGCGGTAGAGGTAAAACTTTGAAACAGACCCATGGGTGAAGTAAACCTCTCGTAAGTCTAGCTTCACGAAGGGGCGCTTGGATTCGGCCAGCGTGACATTCAGCAGTGAGGATTTGCCGAGCCTTCGTATCCCTTGGATCACCACGAGTTTTTCCTTTTCGATCGAGTCGAGTAGTTCACGTAGCTCAGCTTTCCTGTTGTAAAAATCCCTCTTTTTCTTTTTAGGTTCAGGATCGAATAACATTAGTTCTACCCCTTGAACTAGTTCTACCCCTTGAACTATTTAAGGTTGATGTCGTGTGTTCTGCAAGGGGTTCGAGGGTTCAAATCCCTTCCCCCGCACCACGAACAATCCTAAATACAAACAGCTTACAATTTTCTATTGTGGCCAAGGTGGTGCAGTGGTTAGCATTCGGGACTGTGGATCCCGCGACCCGGGTTCGAATCTCGGCCTTGGCCCCTTTTGCTAACGTCTGCAACGTCTGCGCCACAGGATGATGCCAGCGATCGCGATTGGAACGATGATGGCGATGAGCGCCACTATAATCAACCATGTGTTTGAGGATGGCGGCACATATTCGTAAGAAACGTTGGCGAGTGGCTGGCCAGTAATAACGTCGGCGATCGCCTTCATAGCGTTTTCACCTGACCATGTGTAACCTGCTTGCAAGTTTTCTATGTTTGAGCCATCAGGCACAATAAGCGTTGTAGTGATGTGTATTCCCTCGAACATGTTTTCTAAATTCGCGAGTGTATTTTCCAGATTTCCCAAAGGTAAATCTAATCCAACATTAGGATTGACGAGTTCTCCTATCACTTCAGATGGGAGCGATAGGAACGCATCTATTGTTAGTGTATTATTGGCCACGTTGAGTTCTATCCACCCATTAGCGTTTGCATTGCTGCCTTCTATTCTCAGCCTAATCTCAGTCGCAGAAATATTGAGATTTCCACTGATGCTTATTGGCAGTTTATCGCGCAATTGTTGGTTCTCAAATATCTCGCTCTGGATCGTTATGTTTGCGCTAGCACTGAGGGTTGGGTTTTGCCAACTGAAACTAGTGATAGAAACATTTTCTAATTGGAAGGCAACCGGTACTGGATATGTATCTTGTGTCGTCGCAATGTAATTTTCTAAAAATTGTTGTAGCATAGAGTCGAGCATGCTAGGCGACATTAGATATGCCGTGGCTATTTGAGATAGAATATTTTCTGTACTTGAATCTACAGGCTGGTTGAATGTAACGCTACAACTTCCAGTCACTTGCAATTGCCCATGAGCAGGGGATAAAATATCGAGTTGGACACTTGCATTGTTAAGAACATCAAAACCTTCACTGGAAAATGTCGTTGGAATTTCAGCATGTACTGTGATATTACGGTGTGCGTCTGGCGTGAGTTCGATTGTGATGTTGATATTGACATCTTCAGGGTTCCATCCATTTGCAGAAATTCCTGAAACACATATCGGCATCACCAATGCAAAAAGCACGAATATCACTGAAATAACAGAGATTTTTTTCATGTTGTCCCATCTTTAGTGGCTGTAACACCTTAAAATGGTTATGATTACGAGCGATGAGTAGAAATTTTCGAGTTGAATCATCGAAGAAAGTTTTAAGTAGCACAACGTTCAAAGAATAAGTAGTCCACACTGCAGTGAAAGGACGGCGTCGATCTGAGTATGGGATAGTGTATCCCGCAATGAAAGATCGTGATCTTTAGTGTGGATTCAATAATGTGGACCAGAACAAGCCGGGTAACCGGAGAGCTCGGGTC
>CAZLQN010000113.1:0-3170 GCA_964561735.1 Hadarchaeota archaeon (SeqCode)
ATGCCGTCAAGCAGCACTGCACTGTTCTCATTTCGCTGCATGAACGCAATTATCCTATCCCTTATAATCCCCAGATTCGAGGGAGATAGCGCATATTCCTTCTCGACCTTTGAGAGCCAGAGAACCGTTACTTCCCCTTTTAGCTCATACTTTAACTTTACATCTGCGGGGTGAACAGGGGAGATACACAGCCCAGGGGCCCCGCGCGCAATTAATTCACAAAATATTTCAAACGCTCGCTCCGCATTTTTCTCCTTTATCAAAAAGCCATTGCCAGCGGGGATAGGCGCCAGATTTATCCCCCCCCCCCCCCCGATGGGACGTCTTTGAGCATTAATTCAACCTCCAAATTTCATTGCTGAAGTATTCGTATACGTGCTTAAAGGTTTTCTTTTCAAATTTCGAAACCCTGAAGCAAAATTATAGAGATCGAGTATAGTTTTCCTTTTTCACTTCGGCAACCACTATCCGTTTTAAGGAGCTAAACACGCACAAAAATCATGTCTCATTAACTGTGAAGCCAGATGTTACCGTATTCATGGGCTGTCATGGTTGCGGAGAAGAAGGTTATTTGCCAATTGTTATCTTTGAGGCATATTGTCGACTTAAAATAATACCAGAAGAATTGCAAAGAAAAGAAGAACAGGCCAAAGTGTATACTCAAATCTGTGACGACGTGTTGCTGGTGATGCCCAGAGGGTATAACAATAGAGCTTTGTGCGCAAGTGCAGATGGGAAATATCATGTTCTCGCGTTCCCTTATCTCCAGATTTTTCTAGACAAACTTGAAAAAGAATTGAGAACTAATTGGGTTGAAAACGCCTGTGGAGATGTTTTGAATCCTGATCTTTCAGGTGTTTTCGAGAGTTTTAAATTGGAGTTGGCAAAGCAAATAAATCTTTGTCCAAATTGCAAATCCGAAGCAATGCCAGTCTCTCTAATTTATTGCTCGAAACAAGATGAATATTACTATCCCGATTTCCTTGATATAGTGGAAGGAGAACACGGAAGTTGGTTTTATAGCTATTATGAATGTGCCGGTTGCCCGGAACATGAATCTTTTATGAATCGGAATTTTGAGAATTGCCCCCACTCAGACATCCATTATATGTATTGGTGCTCTAGATGCGGCGCAATATACCATCCCGAAAAAAGAGAAATTATACACAACTTCGAAGATAGCCATTTGGAAGATTTTGGTGATTCCTGCGAATATTACAAAAAATTCTTAGAAAACACGAAGGAAACGTGACTCCCTCTTTTTATAGAAATAGACGTGAATTTATTTAGGCCTCGCGCAAAGTTTGGTGTGTTTCGATGCGGCGAAAGTCTGGGAAAAAACCGAAAATAAGGGAGCTGAAGCGCTGGTGCTCAACGTGCGGGAAGGGCATAACTCCCAGGGTTGACGCGGGGACGGGCGAGATAATATCCAAACACCACTACTTCGGAACGGTGGATCTTTCGGTCATGAAAAGGAGCAAGTATTTGTACTCGCTCCGCGGGGAGAGGAGCCCGAACCCGTTATACGACCCCTCCGTGAAGAGAAAGCTGCCCCTCGAGATATGGGAGTGCGATCGATGTTTTAGCGAAGCTGGGAGGTTATGGCAACATGGATGAAACTGTCGCTTTTCGGGCGGTGATCGGATGAAAATAGATAAAAGTTTGGCGCGGGAGGCCTTCGCGGCTGGTCGGAAATTTGGAGAACTCTTCTACAAGATGCAGTCCGCTCTGGAGAAGCAGCTGCCGCCGAACATCCGGCTAACGTGGTACGAGTGCACCGAGCTGACGCTGGCCACGGAGCGCGAGGCAGAATGTTACGGCGATGACACCCTGTTCGTGTTCCCCGCCCGGGACGACGAGAAGGGGAAATCTCTCCATTTGGTGGTGAAAAGTGACGGGTCGGTACATCTCTTTTACGAAAAATGGTACGACAAAGCGAAAAAATCGGGAAAGTAAAAAGGATGGAAGTCGAGATACCAAAGAAGGTGAAGCTGGTCGGGATGATGGAGTCTCGGTGGTACGTGGGCACATACGGCGGAAGAGGGAGCTTTTTCATTCGGACGAGCTGGCGGCTGAGGGCTGAATTTTAGGCGAGAGGCCGCTCAAGTCTGGCTTCTGAGCAGGAGAAAGGTGAGAAGGGCGTGAGTGAAATGCGGAAAAACTAGTGTTGCACAAGGAGTTGGGTTAATTGGGGATTCCTAAAGCCGAAGTCAAAATTTCTTATAAAAATAGGCACGTTACGGTGCGGGGCGTGAAGCTGGATACCAACAGCACAGTCAACGTATTCCCGCTAAAAGTGGCCAAAAGGCTGAAAATCCCGTTCACCGAGCTGGAACTTAAGGGTGCCATAGAGGGTGCGAGTCGTGAAAGAATATCGACCACGAGATCCTTCCTCGCAAAAATCACAATAGGGGACGCGGAAATCGAGGACGCCGAAATCCGATTTTGGAGGTATCCCAAGTCGATAATCGGCGCCTTTACCCTACAGGACGCGGGCATAATCACGGGAGAGGCGGAAGGTTCGCGCTTGGGTGCAAGGGTGCGTAGGTTGTGGGTGGGTGTGCGAACATGACCGAAGGAAAAACAATCAAACAGTCAAAGTTCAAACGCATCGTGGAAATGGAGGCGCTTGTCAAGGACGGGGTTGCAGGGTAACCCGTGAGGCTTGGCGGGGGTTCTAGTGCGCGTGTCGGTACAAAATTCAGACCCTAGTAAGTTAACAGAACCGAGTATAGAGCATCTTTCCTGCTCAACTTTGCTCTTCCGATTCGCGATCGGGTGGGTGGTCGGGTGGGCTTTCGGAGCGATTGGCATTTTACCCCGACCGACAGATAACGCTTGGGTAACTATGCCGATCAAGCCCTTCGAGCGGACCGAACGTGGCCGCCTGCTGAAAGAGTGCCGGGCGATCGCCGCAAAGCTCCAGCTCCCCCCCGAGGTGGAAGCGAAGTCCGTGGAGCTGCTTGGGAAGGCCGTGAGGCTCGGGGTCGCCTCGGGGAAGAAGCCGAGGAGCGTGGCAGCCGCGTGCGTTTTTGGCGCGGTGAGGCTGGGGGGCGAGCGCATCGGGCAGACGGAGATAGCCAAGGCGGCTGGGGTCACGGAGGTAACGGTCAGGAGGGCGTGGAGGGGGCTGGAGGAGAAGCTCGGCATGCGCCTCCCGAAGGGCGTCG
>CAZLQN010000114.1:0-3106 GCA_964561735.1 Hadarchaeota archaeon (SeqCode)
CACATCCGCTATTTTCTTGCCGTCTGTGGACACGATTGTTCTGTCAATGAATTTGCTCTGTAACGCTGCCTTGATGGTATAAGCGATTAAAGGCCTGTCCAGAAGTTTCCTTATGTTTTTTCCCGGCATGCCCTTTGAGCCAGCCCTTGCAGGAATTACCGCAACTACTGTTTTGCCCTTGATCATTTTCGCACCGTTTTAAATTGGGCCTTGTTTGCAATAATCTTCTCAACGGCCCTTGCGATGTCGTCCATGTCTTCTTTGGTACAGGGGGGCCGCACTATTTGAATCCACACTGCGTGCTCGCTGCAGAGCTTTTCAGCGTTTGGGCATCTGACCTTTGTGTAGTCAACCTCGCCCGCATAGTAAGGGCAGACGAATGGGCACTCCACTTTCCCGTACGCTTTTCTTTCAGTAAATACTAGGTTCTTGTAAAGCGGGTGGGGATAGCTCCCGTAACACGGAATCCCCTCCGCTCTCAACGCGTCGATAAAAACACCTTTGGGGATACCGGTCACCTTCCTGTCGTAAAAAAGCCCGTACATATGGTACACGTGTTTAGTGTTTTTCCTTTCCAGAGGCACACCCACACCTGCGATTCCCCCCAATTTTGAGTTTAGGTATTTCGCGAGTCCGATGCGCGTTTCGTTGAATTTGTCGAGTTTCTTCAGCTGCTCATTCCCAATCGCGGCCTCAACCTCAGTCATCCTGTAGTTCCAGCCCAAAACACTTGATAAGTAGGATCGCTCTTTGCTGCTTGCCGCCTCCCCGTGGTTCCTGAACAAACGGCATCTTTCTGCGAGTTCATCGTCGTTTGTCACCACCATGCCCCCTTCCCCTGTTGCAATGTTCTTCGTTTCCTGAAAACTGAATGCCCCCAAATGCCCGATGATGCCGACCAGCTTGTTTTTGTATTTTGCCCCGATGGCTTGCGCACAATCCTCAATAACTGCTAGTTTATGTTCTTCCGCGATTTCCGTTATTTCATCCATTTCTGCGGGGTTCCCGAGCAAATGGACCACGATGATCGCCTTCGTCCTCGATGTTACAGCTTTACTTATTTCCTCGGGCGCGATGTTAAACGTCTTCAGGTCCACATCGGCGAAAATCGGAACCGCGTTATGCATCAAGATACTCGAGGCGGTTGACGTGAAGGAGTACGGGGTAGTGATCACCTCATCGCCAGGGCCAACTCCCGCTGCGGCAAGAGCTACGTGTAGGGCCGCCGTCCCGGAGTTGACGGCGACTGCGTATTTTGTGCCATGATACGCTGCAAAATTAGCCTCGAACTCCCTGATTTTTTTGCCCCCCATGAAAAACTCGCTCGGGGGGGCGGCAAACGTCGATAAATGGCCGTTTTTAAGCACTTCAACAACAGCTTTGATCTCCTCCTCCCCGATCAACGGCCACGAAGGGAAGGGTTTTTGCCTCACGGGCTTTCCGCCCAGCAGCGCCAATTTCTCCATTCTAACCCCCAACCCTCACAGGCCTACCACTCTTCGATGATTTAGCCAACGCATCTATCACCATCATCGTTTGCAAAGCGTCTTTCCCTGTAGAAAGAGTTGGCCTGTTTTCTCTCAGGGAGGACACAACATCCTCCACCGTAGAAACCATCAAATTATTTCGCCGCGACGTCACTTTTTTTTCTAAAATCATTTTCTGCGCCTTTCCGTTTTTGAACTTGTAGATCTCCATCATGTACTCCATGGAATCCCATTCTCGCGTGATTATCCGTCCTCGGGTTGTAAACGTCTCGGTGTCGAAGAAGGGGTACTCGGTTTTGCACGAAGCAAGAAGTTGCCCAATTGCCCCGTTTTTGAACCAGAGTATCCCGCTAACGGGCGGATCGGCCGGGCTGTAATTTTCGCTATACCATAAGGATTTGATGCCCCCGGTGTCCTCCTCAACCCCCATGACTTTGACTATATCCCCCGCGAGATATTGGAGCAAGTCAATCATGTGTGTGCCAATGACGAACAAGCCGGATGTGTAGCTTCCATTTATCTTTTCGATCTCTCCGAGCTTCTTTTTCGAGAGTATTTCTCTTATCTCCATATAGTTCAAGTCCCATCTTCTTGTGTGGTTCACGGTTAAATGCGCGCCGCGCTTCTTACAGGTCTCAACCATTTTTCTTGCCTCTTGGGTAGACTCTGCCATCGGCTTCTCACAAAAAATTGACTTCACCCCGGACCTCGCCGCCTCTATCGTGATTTGAGCGTGCGTTTCTGGGTGGGTGCATATGCTGACGATGTCCAAGTTCTCATTTGAAAGCATGTCTATGTAGTCAGTGTACAGCCTGTGAACCCCCCACCTTTTCGAAAACTTTTCCAGCTTGGATTTGCTTATATCACAGGCAGCCACCATCTTTGTTTGCGGCATTGCGGAATAGGCCCCAGCGTGTGTACAGGGGTGCTGTCTCCACGCCTCTTCCTCGAATTCGCTTGCTATTCTGCCGCACCCGATTATCCCCACCTTATACATCGACCCACCCACCGGCTCAATCTGGTTTTCCTAGATTAATTACTCTTACCCCTTTTCAATGGCTTTTTGGTAAACCTCAAGCGTGCGGTCGGCGATGACATCCCAGTCAAATTTCTCCACGAATTTTCGGCCAGCTTCCCCCATTCTTTCCCCCAGCCTTTTGTCCTGCAGGAGCCGAATTACCTTCTCGGCGATGAGCTCCGGCCGCCCCGGCTTGAGCAAGAAGCCATTTTCCCCGTCCCGCACGAGGCTCAGGACGCCGGAGCTGGGGATGTTCATCGCTATCAGAGGTAGGCTTGCCGCCATCGCTTCTTTGAGCGCGATTGCTTCACCCTCCACAGTGCTCGGCAAAACGAAGACCTCGGACTCTTTGTAGTAGCGTGTCACGGCCTCGTAGGTCGGGGTGACGCCTGTGAATGTGACGTGCGCCCGAAGCCCCAATTTCCCGACCAGCTCCTCCAGCTCCTCTTGCTCTGGGCCTCCGCCGACGATCTTCAGCTTGGCGTCTGGCACCTCTTTTAATACCCGCACGAAGGCCTCGATAAGCCAGTCCACATGCTTGAAGTCGACCAAGCGCCCCACGTAGAGGATTTGGTTGGGAACTTTCTCAACGCGAGTCGAG
>CAZLQN010000115.1:0-3100 GCA_964561735.1 Hadarchaeota archaeon (SeqCode)
ATTGCGATAATTTTTAGGGCGAGCCTCGTTTTTTGGACGTAATTTTCTTCAGTTTTACCATGCGTTCTTCGATGCGGCTCTGGATCTCCTCCAGCCCCCCTTCTTCGCGGGCGAGCGAGGCGTAATCCTGCAGATCTTGAGATATTATGTCGGCGATTTCCGAGTCAAGAATTCCCGCGTACATCGCGAGCTCGAGGGTGTAGAATGAGCGCATGATGGTGTCTAGGCTGCGGCGCCACCTTTTCCACGCCCCGGGCCTCTGTATGCGCATTTTTTGCGCGAGATCTTCGAACGTCGTGCCCCCGCTCCAGTAGTAGAGCAGCATCGTCTTCAGCTCCTCGCGGGTTAGGTCGGATTTCTCGAGCAAAAACTGGGCCAGCCTGTCGCTTTTCAGCCATTTTTCGGCCGTCAATTTCTCTTCCGTTTCCGGCATTTTCGTCCACCATCGCTTCAAACGAGATTATTCCTGTCCCAACTTAAATTTGTTTCCTTGTTCTGGAAACATTGTGAAGACATTCAGAGCACCAGATTGAATGCCGCAGCTTTTGATGGCGTAATCTCTTATGCCGTTATTCCATCGATCAATAAATGATAAAACACGAATATAATTAAATATTTTCAGTAAAAAAGTATTTAAAAAGGACATTATTGTATTTGGAGCAATTTGGAACGTTTTTTTCTCAAAAATGGGAACAAGCGCTCCCAGAAACTTGTTCGATTTGCCCTCTTTACAAGATTCCTGTCGATCTTTTTGCCCTCTTTCCTAGCCAGCTCAAATGCTTTGCTTGCGGCTTTGAGGGCAGCTCTGGGCACGCCCTTCGACAGCCTGTAAAGTTCGTCAAATGCGCCCTCGCTCAGATAATCTTCGACGCCGTGCGTTTTCGCACGCTTCGTCAGCATCTCCCTCAGTTCATCTCGAGTCATCTGTCTGAGCTCGATGATCGTCTGGATGCGGTCCCGCAACGGAGGGTTGAGGTCTAGGAACTTTTTCATGCGCCTTGGCTCGCCGTTCAGTACGATTGCGATGTTCTCGACGTCGGCGAGCGCACGCAAAAATTCGCCTAATTCGTCGACGTTGGCCCCGCTCTCGCTCGCGTCATCTATAACTGCCGCCAGCTTCTCTTTGTGCTCCTTCGGCCAAGACGTCATGATGTTGAAGAGCGTGACGCGATCCTTGTTGGAGTCGAGCGCGAGTTCCTTTATTATCCCTTTCAGGAAGTCGTCTGTTTCTCTATATGCGGCTCCGCTGAGATAGACGGGCACGATCTGCTTGGAGGCGTCGCTAGTGCTGAGACTCTCGTTCATGAGTTCGTCCACTATGTACCTGCACAGGGATGTTTTTCCAATGCCGAGGGGGCCGGTTATCACTGCGACCCTGCCGTTCGAGATGGCCTGTTTTAGGGCCACGATTTCATCGGGCTGGACGCGAACGTACGTATCCGGTCTCATGGGCGCCACGAGCAAAAAAGGATCGTCGCTCGGCCAAACGGGAGCAGTTGGCGCTTCACTCATCTAACTAACCTCACTTTTAATGTATAGCGGTCGTTTTCAAGCGAGGCGAGATTTTTGGCCGCAAGGCGATCGCAGAAGCTTTTGATCGTTTGTTCCGGGTAGTTTGATCGCTCGAGGATTTGTTTGGAGGTGAAATTTTCGAGCATGGCCGCAGTAGCGAGCAGGTCGTTGAACGCCTTTCGCATGGGCAGGCTCTCTGGCGCCATCCTCTCGATTATCTCAAAGTCGGAGAGCGCCTGAGGTGTGGTTGTGGTAGATATTGATTCAGGTTTCTTTGGTTCTTCCTTGCTCGCGGGCATTATAGGTGACTCTTCGCGCAAAACAATCCGTTTTTTCGTTTTTGTCCTTAATGTCCTTTTTGTCGCTTCTGTCTTTATTTGAGGAACCGGCCCAAGACCCATCTCCTCTTTGAGTCTCAGGATCTCGTTTTCAGGGACACGCCTTCTTCCCCCGGGCGTGAAAATACACCTCAGACCACCGACCAGGTGTCGCCGCTGGAGGGTGCGTACTGAGCAGCCAAGGAGTTTCGCCGCTTCCTTCATACTGAGGATTTTTTCATCCATAATATCTGTCCTTTCGCCTTTTGTCCTTCATGTCATTAATGTCCTTTGTGTCCTTATAAGCTTTGTCATCACAAAAGTGCCTAAAAAATCCACTATAATCTCAACAAATTCGAGGTGCGGGGTCACCGATTGGCGATTCAACCAATCGACTTCCCCCCACCACAGTTTTCATGACAACTTCTTTGGGATGTTTGGCCGTGACCTCTCCGATCACACACGCTTTTTTGCCGTACTTTGTATTTCTGACCGCACGCAAAACTTTTTCGCAGTATTTCGGCTTCACCGAGAGTATCGCCTTGCCTTCATTAGTTATTTGAAGCGGGTCTATCCCCAACATTTCGCTCGCCGCTCTGACGACCGGATTTATCGGCAGCTCTGCCTCATCAAGGATAACGCCCACACCACCTTTCGAAGCCATTTCGTTCAACACGGCCGCGACGCCGCCACGCGTCGGATCTTTCATGGCGGTCACGCCACCGACTTTCAGGGCGGCTTCCACAGTTTTCCATATCGGGGCAACATCCGAGCGCAATTTTATATCAAGATTTATGCCTTCTCTATGGGCTAAGATCGCCACGCCGTGGTCTCCTATCGTCCCGGTCATTATTATTTTGTCCCCCGGTTTGAGTCCGCTATCCGAAATGACCTTTTTAGCCACGCCAACGCCGGCGGTCGTTATCACCACACCGTCGAGAGAGCCGTGCTCCATCACTTTTGTATCGCCGGCTATCACCGGCACGCCCACCTCCCTGCTCGTGGCGTCGATCGAGCGGCAAATTTTTCGCAGGTCTTCGACCGGAAAGCCCTCCTCGAGCACAATCGCGCACGCTATCGCGAGTGGCCTTGCCCCCATGACCGCGAGGTCGTTGACGGTTCCAGATATCGCCAGCCTGCCGATGTCGCCGCCGGGGAAGAAGATGGGCTTTATGGTGTGCCCGTCGGTCGTGAAGACGAGCGTTTTTCCGCCAACGGTGATGGTTGCGCCGTCGTCCAGCTCATCGAGCCCAATTTTCCCGGCGCGCCTG
>CAZLQN010000116.1:0-3069 GCA_964561735.1 Hadarchaeota archaeon (SeqCode)
GGAACCAAGCCTCGATCCACTCGAAGCTCCATTTTTCAGGCATCATTATCGCGACGTAGTAGTTGTCGAGACTTTTGAAGGAGTAGACTTGGTACTCGTCGATGGTCGGGTGTTCCTTTGTTTTATCCATGAGCTCGAGCGAGAGGATGGTATCGACGGCAGTGATGCTCCAGCGCGTCGGCACGAGCTTCCTTTTAGGCTGGGTGCCGAACATGCCCAAGCTGAACGCTCGCTGTATTCTGGTGACGAGGGTTCCTTTGTCGTAGAGTTCGGTGACAGCATCTGCTGCCTTGAGATCGTGGTCGTAGAATGCCTGCTCGATCCTCTGGTCAACGCCGACATCTGAAACCTTGAACGAGCGAAGCGGCGCCGATGGCCCGAACGGTTGTGTTTCCTCGCTCAGCGTGATGATTTTGTTTGGTTTCCTCGTGAAAACTGCTTCAGCGTCAGCCGGATGTACACCCATCGCCAGCTCCTGGAGGGCGTCGAGCACCCTCGTGCCATCCTGCGCGTCAAAAACTTCCGCGCGGATCTTTCCCCGCACGAGCGAGTAGCGATAGTCGATGATCTCATTTATGGATTTTCCGACCCACATCTCAGGAGTGTCGAGTATCTCTGTATCGCCGAAGTATGGAGGCACCATCGGCCCAATGTACACATGAGGGTAGCCGATCCGCCCGACGAAAACGCCAGGTGGAGTGGAGCCCTCGATTCTTTCTGAGTCTATGAGCCTGCCCGTCTTAGCGAGGGATTGTGCTTTAGCGATTATTGGGCAAGTGAGCTTTCCGCAGAGCATGCGCCCGCCCTTGCAGAGAAGGCAAAGTGAGCCAGACTGCGCGCGAGCCACCTTGATGCCGCTGAGCGCAGCTATGTCATCCATGTATTTTGGCGGGATAACATCAGTAAGCCATCTGATTTGACCGAGCGTCATCGATAAATCATGTTGTTATGCAATCAAAAAGTTTAGGGAAGATTAAGAGACGTTTTTAAATGAGCACGAGTTGTCTGAGCTTTTGCTGGTACTCATCGCGCGAGATGGGAGCGTAGAGGCTGGTGCGGCGTCCCTTGCCAGCAGCCAAGCGCGTGAGTAATCCTGTCTTCCACATGTGGTGCAGGGAAGCTGATGCGGCGCGAACTTGCGTCCATCTGTTGCCGCGGTATCGGACGACATCTTGCTGGAGCAAATCATTGTGGGTGAACTCCTCAATGCCGTTCTGCCAAGCCCACTCCAAGATTTCGCGCCAGGTTCGCTCGCATGGTCGCCGCACATGCTTCACCATATTCGGTATTTCATAATGTCAGTATGAAATATAAAAACCTTGCGGCGTGATGCAAGGTCAGGCAACGTTATTTGAACAGCGTTGATTAAGAAGATTGATTCCTGAGTGCAGCCTGAGCCGCCGCCAATCTGGCTATCGGCACGCGGTAAGGCGAACAACTCACGTACGTCAATTTGATATCATCACAAAATTCCACGCTTTTCGGGTCGCCCCCATGCTCGCCGCATATTCCGATCTTGATGTCTGGCCTCGTCTTTCTACCAAGTTCTATGCATATCTTCATGAGTTTGCCCACGCCCTCGATGTCCAGCGTCTGGAAGGGATTGTCGGGCAACACCTTGTTTTCGGTGTAAAACGGCAAGAACTTGTTTTCTGCGTCCTCCCTGCTGAAGCTGAAGGTTGCCTGCGTCAGGTCGTTCGTGCCGAAGCTGAAGAACTCCGCCACTTTGGCGATTTGGTCCGCCTCGAGACATGCGCGAACGACTTCAATCATCGTGCCGAATTTCATCGGAACTTTCAAGCCGTATTTTCGCTCGACTTCAGAGGCCACGCGGTCTAATATTTCTTTCACAACAATTAACTCTTGAAGCGTGCAGACGTTCGGAACCATAAGTTCGGGCTTTATCATTGTGCCTTCTTTCATGACCTCGGCGCACGCCTCGAAGTAGGCCCTAATCTGCGTCTCGTAGATGTCTGGTTCCGTTATGCCGACCCTCACGCCGCGGTGGCCGAGCATCGGGTTAATTTCAGCGAGGGTGCGGATTCGTTTGGCCATCTTTTCCTTTTCAGCGATGGTGTTTTCCAAGTCCTTGGCTCTTTTTGTGATGACAGATGTCTTCCTCTTGAGCGGGAGTGATTCCCTTTCTTTTTTCAAGTCATCCACGTCCCTCTGGAGCTCTTCGTAGGATGGCAGAAACTCATGAAGTGGAGGATCGAGGAGCCTGACCGTCACGGGGAGCCCTTCCATCGCCTTCAAAATTTCTTTAAAGTCCTGTTTTTGCATCGGCAGAAGTTTTTCCAAGTAGGGTTTTCTCTCATCAGCTGTTTCGGAGAGAATCATCGCTTGCACGAGCGGCAGGCGATCTGTGGCGTTGAACATGCGCTCTGTCCTGCAGAGCCCTATGCCTTCGGCTCCGAACTTTCTCGCTTGAAGTGCCCCCTCCGGCGTATCTGTGTTGGCGAGAACCCCGAGCCTTCTCTTTTTGTCGGCCCACTTCAGCAACTCCAATAGCTCCTCGCCTAGTTCAGGTTCTATCATTGAAACTTCGCCAAGATAGACATCTCCGGAGCTGCCATCGATAGTGAGCACGTCCCCCTCATTGATGACAGCTTTGCCGATGTAGGCTTTTTTCGCGCGAACATCTATGCGTATTGCCTCGCAGCCAGATACGCAGGGTTTTCCTATGCCCCTCGCGACGACCGCTGCATGGCTAGTTTTTCCACCTCGGCTCGTCAGTATGCCCTGTGATGCGAAGAAGCCGTGTACGTCCTCAGGTTTTGTCTCCTCCCTGACCAAGATTACATCCTTCCCGGCCTTGCCCTCCCGTTCGGCGTCGTCCGCGCTGAATATCGCGATGCCTGACGCCGCCCCGGGCGATGCAGCTAGGCCGCGAGCTATCGACTTAGCCTTGGACTTTGGGTCGATGCGTTTGTGCATGAGCTTTTCTAGCTGCTCTGGGTACAGTCGGAGGATAGCTTCTTCCTTTGTTATGATCCCTTCCTTGACCATGTCGACGGCGGTCTTCACCCTCGCCTCCGCGTTCATCTTCCCGCCCCTCGTCTGGAGCAT
>CAZLQN010000117.1:0-3063 GCA_964561735.1 Hadarchaeota archaeon (SeqCode)
TGCTTAAATTTTTTGAGTCTGCAAGAAAGCTACCGCTAGCCCGAGCGAACAGCCCAGAATTAGGCCTAATTAAAAGCCCTTAGAATCGGGGTCTCGCCGGTCTGCGCTTCTGGAAGCATTCCCTGCAATAAATGGGTCTGCCTTCGGTCGGCTTGAAGGGGACTTCCGTCTCAGCCCCGCAGTCGGAGCAGATCGCCTTATGCATCTCGCGGGGGAACCTGCGCGGCCCACCAAACCTTCTTTCCCTATATGCCATTTTATTTTCTCCTTTTTTTACTCGGACACGACTCAAGAAACAGCTCTGCTGCCTCTCAGCTTTTCCTGAGAAAAGCTCGTTGTATCCTGAATTCAATATGTGGAATGGTTTAAATAATGCGTGGTTTAAATTGCGTGAGGCACAATCATGGTCATCGTGGAAACTCGGGATTTAACGAAAAATTTCAACGGTCGAAAAGCAGTAAATCGCCTAAATCTGACAATCGAGGAAGGAGAGTTGTTTGGCTTGCTTGGCCCAAACGGTGCTGGGAAGAGCACGACCGTAGCGATGCTGTCGACAATCCTGCGGCCAACCCGGGGCACAGCAACTATCGGAGGCTACGATATCATGAAGCAATCGAGGAGGGTTCGCAGCATCATCGGCGTTGTTCCTCAAGAAGGTAGCATTTACGACGACCTCACAGCCCTCGAGAACCTTATGTATTTCGGCAAACTTCATGGCGTCGAGGGCGAAAAGCTTCGAAAACGAGCCATGAAACTGCTCGAACTCATACAACTTAAGGACAGGGCAAACGATCGGGTCAAAACTTTTTCCGGCGGGATGAAACACCGCTTGAACCTCGCCGTCGGGCTTGTGCACGAGCCACGGCTTCTTTTTCTAGATGAACCAACGACAGGTCTGGATCCTGCGGCTAGGTTAGCCGTTTGGGAGTTGGTAAAGCGGCTTCAGGCCGAGGGTGCCACCATCTTGCTAACAACACACTATATGGAGGAAGCGGACTATCTCTGCGACCGCGTAGCCATCATGGATCGGGGCAAGGTAATTGCGCTAGACACACCTGTAGCGCTAAAGCGCTCGATAGGCAAGCTTGAGGTAATAAAGATAAAAACGGAGGGGATGCCGAGTACAACGCTGGCAAAGCTGCGTAAACTCAAGGACGTCAAGGAAGTAGCTCGCACCTCAGAGGGCGCGAGACTATTAACTCCGGCTGCGGATGCCGCGTTAAGCGAAGTCGTTCGGGTGACGACCGAAGCTGGCGTGCGTATAGAAGCCTTGAACATTACCCAGCCCACGCTCGAGGACGTTTTCATCAAATTAACCGGAAAAACGCTGAGGGATTAGGATGAAAATTCTCACGATCGCCGGTAAAAACCTGCGCATATTCTTCAGAGATCGCGCCGCCGTGTTCTGGGCTTTTGCCCTGCCGATCATGCTAATAGTGATTTTTGGGCTAGCGTTCGGCGCTCAAGCGGAGCAAGCTGAAATAAAAGTGGGCGTGGTTCAACTCGACAACGGCCAGGCTGCAGATGTCTACGTGCAGGCCCTTGACAACATGTTCGACCTCACAAAAATAGACGACACGGCAACGGCTGAAACCAAGGTACGCGATGGTGCGATTGTCGCCGCGATAATCATACCGCATGACTTCAGCGAAAACTTGCAAGCTGGGGCCACCAAAATTAGCTTGATCTACGATGAAACCAAGGAAACGACGGCGAGGTCCGTTATCGGAATCGTGGAGGCGATCAACCAGAAGTTCGCTGGACAGCCGCTCGTCATTTCGCTCGATGGCCGAACCGTCGGCGGCAGGAGATGGGACCCGTTCCAACAGTACGTGCCAGCTTTCGGAACTATGTTCATGATGGGGATGGGTGGGATGTTCCTCGCTTCTGCGGTTATCATCGAGCGCAAAACTGGGACGCTCAAGCGCAACCTCTTGGCCCCGGTGAGCAAAGCCCGCCTGATGAGCGGCTGGCTGCTATCGGCACTCGTGGTTGGCTGCATGCAGTTCGCTCTCTTCTTCGGCATCGGGATCTTGGGATTCGGGATGCACGTGGAGGGGAGCCTGTTGCTTATGGCATTGGTCGGAATCGTGGTGGTGTTTTTCGCCATCAGTTTGGGATTCCTGATAGCGGGTGTAGTGCGGTCTCCGGATGCGGCGTCTGGTGGGATTTGGGGGATCATTATGCCGATGGCGGCGCTGGGCGGACTGTGGTGGCCGGTGGAGATAATGCCGCAATTCATGCAAAATATCGCGCGGGTGCTGCCAACATACCACGCCCAAAAGGCTTATCTCGATGTCATCGTGCGCGGGGAGGGCTTGGCTACTGTAGCTGGCTCGCTGGCGATCTTACTCGGATTTACCCTAGTTTTCCTCGTGCTGGGGCTCAAGCTGTTCAAGTGGGAAGAGTAAAGTGGTGGACCCAGCGGGATTTGAATTCGCGCGACGCCAGTTTTTCTGACCATCGTCCCGCGCCCTCTCGCTTGCGAAGCGAGCGCTTTCGGCTTGAGTTTCAGCTCAATCTACCGCTGAGCTATGGGCCCACCAATTTTAGTTATGGATATCTCATTTAATACTTGTCGAAGTTTTAACGATATTGTGTGGTTTGCGTTCGCTATTTTTTAACATCACATGAACGCTTTCGCATCCTCTCTCGCACGATCGTTACGTTTTTCGAACCCTCGCGCTGCTTCTTCCAAGCTGATGCCGTGCGCAGACTCGCGAGAGCGCCTCTTGCGTATCTTCACAAAGATTGGATGGTTCACGGCCTCTCCAACAATCAGCGCCTCACCGACGGGTAGCGAGGATATCATTTCAGCCACCTCGCTCGTTATGCATTCAGATGACTGCTTGATGTGCTCCAAGTCATACGGATTTGTCACGCGCAGGATGATGTTCGTGTTCGCCTGAGAGAGCACCGTCGTCGAAAGCCTCACGGGACGCTGGGAAATCAGCACGAGGGAGGCATAGAACTTTCGCCCCTCGCGCGCCATCGTCTCGATCACCCCTTTCGATATCGCGGTTCCTTCCGGGCAGAACTGGTGAGCCTCTTCCAAGCACAGAA
>CAZLQN010000118.1:0-3062 GCA_964561735.1 Hadarchaeota archaeon (SeqCode)
AACGCTTTGCAGAGCCTCTTTATCGGCGCAGTCCGCTTTGCCGGCATGAGAAAGTATTGTTTCTCCGATTTGAGCGCGTTTATCACCTCAACCGAGAAAAAAGCCCGGTCCAGAAGGAGAATTTTTGGCTCGACGAGCCCTTTGACGGCTTCGAGCATTTCTAGCAAAACCCTAGTTTTTGAGGTGAATGGCCCGACTTGCTTCACCTCAAGAGTGAACGTCCGCCCAGCCTCAACGATGCTGATGGTTGCGAATTCTATGCCGAGCGTCGTCCCCGGAAGTCTGGAACTACTTACGAGCACGGGCTGCTCAATCCCGTAGAAAGGCAGAGTTCTGTAATCGAGCGCTGTCATGACCCTCCGGCGAGGGTGGAGCTTCCTGAGGAGCCCGGCGTTCAAGTCTTTGATGATTAGGTCGAAAGTTTCTTCGTCCACTTGGTGGAGCCTACGAAGCATCGTGTCGGGCGATGGCATCGAGCACTGCTCGGCCGAGCTATTCCTGACACAAGTTTCGATGAGGGCCTTGGTGAGGTCCTCAGTTTTGTAAGTCGAATTTCGAGCCGGAGCGAAAATCTTCCCCACGGCTTTAAAAATCCCGCAGGCGATTCTTTTGATGGACCGTGTTGCTACTTTCAGGGGTTTCACCTCCAGAAAGAGATTCGGTCCAGCCTCCGCCCCTCCGGGCGGGGGTTTCTGCTTGCCCCACCTCCTTCTAATCTCGTTCCAGTAGGGTTTTAAGCGGCAAAGAAAAAGCTACTTGCGGGAGTACTGTAATAATTTAATAAGCTGAAAATCGGTTGGTACTATGTTTTGAAGCCAAAGTTCCCTGTTCATCACCTCGCCAGGCATCGGCTTAGGATTTTTGTTATATTTGTCGAATGATTCAAATACTTAAACGAAATTTAGCGACGGACAACGATTACAATACATTCTTATAGGAGTTCTTAAATCGCTTTGAATTCACTTCTCAATATTTTTGTACAAAATGCCTATTCCATAACCACCTTGCTCTCTGCTTTTAAAAATTTCTCGATACTTGAATTTTTTGCGTATTTCTTTCCAGAACTTGGGTACTCCCCCCACACACTCCGTGGGTCCATGAATTATGTCGTGAAAAGCCACGAATCCTCCTTTTCTGACGAGGTTACCATATATTTGGAAATCTTTTTTCACACCTTTGTAAGTATGATCTCCGTCTATGAATAAAAAATCTAATTTGCGTTGCCCCAAAATTCTTTTGAGCTTCAAAACAGTTTTTGGATTATGAGAGTTTTCACGAATGAGAAAAATTTTTTGATCACCTGTCGCGAACGATTTATAAAAAGGGATTTTCCATTCAGGATATCCACCTCCAAATATCCCTCCTGGGAGATCTATGCTTATCAAATAAGCATCTGGGCTTGATATTTTTGAAAGGAGAAAAAAGGTTCCACCACCAGCTGTGCCTATTTCGCATATAACTTTCGGTTTGATCTTAACTAAAAAATTTAAGAGTTCACTTATTTCTTCCTTTATTTGTCCTGGTCTTAGAAATGGTATGAAAAAAATATGAAATGAATAGGCAAGATCGATATAATCTTCTATTGTGTGGCACTTCGAAACCTCTTTTTTCAATTTAAGTCTCCCGTTTATGCCAAGGAGTTTCATGAACTTTAGGTTCCAAAGATATTTCCTATAAAACGAAACGATTTCATCCGGATAAGATCGAATGTTGCCACCACCATTCGTTGTTTTTGTACCACTCTGTCGTTTCCCTTAAGGCCATTTCAAAGTTATGTCTCAGCTTCCACCCCAGCGCCTTGATTTTCTCGCAGTTCAGAGAATACCTCAAATCGTGTCCCGGCCTATCCTTTACAAATTTTATCAAGCTCTTCGGTTTGCCTAGCTCTTTTAGGACGAAGCTGGCGATTTCTAGATTCATCTTTTCATTTCCTGCGCCAACGTTATAAACTTCCCCGCTCTTTCCCTTTCTCAGGATGAGGCTGATGGCTTCACAGTTGTCGATCACGTAAATCCAATCCCTCACGTTTTTGCCGTCACCATAAATCGGGAGGGGCTTATCAGAAATTGCGTTAATGATTAATTTTGGTATCAATTTCTCGGGATGCTGATAAGGGCCAAAATTGTTAGTGCTCCTCGTGATGAGCACTGGCAAGCCATAGGTAACGAAATAGGAGTGAACCAGCATGTCTGCAGCAGCTTTGCTCGCGGCATATGGGCTTGAAGGCCTTAGAGGATCCTTCTCCTTGAAAGAACCCTTGCTAATACTGCCGTAAACTTCGTCGGTCGAGATTTGAACGAACTTCACGTGATCGAACTTCCTCGTCGCTTCTAAAAGCACTTGGGTACCAAGAACGTTTGTCTTCAGAAATGGCTCTGGTTCAGCAATCGATCTATCGACATGGCTTTCCGCAGCAAAATTTATGATCACATCAATCCTTTTCGACACTTTCTCTACGAGTTTTCTGTTGCAGATGTCTCCCTCAACGAACTCGATTTTTTTCATCACGTCTTTGAGGTTATCGAGGTTCCCTGCATATGTTAGCTTATCAAGCACAGCAATTTGGTCTTCCGGATGCCGTTGGAGCATGAAATGAACGAAGTTGCTACCTATGAAGCCAGCCCCACCAGTAACAAGAATTCTCATGTTTCCATTCATCCATGTTTTAGCCCGGGTTTTAACTTCCAATCATAAGGTATTTCGTTGGTGTTCGGAGGCAATCTATGTTCATCCGGATTTTCATAATTGTATAGTTCGGTCGGTACATTTACCAAAATTGAAGTTTCTCCGACCGCTTTGAAACCGTGCCAAACTTCCGGTGGAACTTTTACCAGAAGCGGATTTTCCTCCCCGATGGTGAATTCATTTACCTCCCCTTTTGTTTTTGAACCATCCCTGTCGTCATAGAGCACGATTTTGGCATGCCCCTTTATGCACGCTAGGTGGTCGGTCTGTTTCTTGTGCATATGCCATGCTTTCACGACATCCGGGTAGGCTGCTGTAACGTAGACTTGACCAAATTTTTCAAACACGTCCCAATAGCTCCTCAGGATTTCCATTAG
>CAZLQN010000119.1:0-2948 GCA_964561735.1 Hadarchaeota archaeon (SeqCode)
ACAACGGCATCAAGTTCTGGGGCAACGATGGCGCGGGCATGAGTCGTGAGCAAGAAATCAAGATTGAAAAAACCATTTATAAAAAAGCTTGGAAGCGAGCGCCTTGGCACGGGATAGGGCGGGTCAGCAGGTCCGATGCCATTACGCCGTACATGGAAGCCATCTTGGGAAAAGTGCCGAGGGTTGGGCGAAAGCTGAAGGTTGTGGTCGATTGCGCGAACGCGGCTGGCAGCGTGGTGACGCCGCGCCTTCTTACGGAGCTCGGTTGTCAAGTGATATCGATGAACTGCCAACTGGATGGCACATTCCCGGGCCGAGTTCCGGAGCCGTCCCCACAGAACTTGGTAGAGCTAATGAGGACCGTCGTCGCGTGTAGAGCCGATTTCGGCGTAGCCCACGACGGGGATGCCGACCGCACGTTGATAGTTGACGAGCGGGGGCAGCTTCTCACCGGCGATCGTGTGTTCGCCCTTGCCGCGTCGCATCACCTGCGAAACAAAAAGCGCCCGAAGGTGGTAACCACAGTCGCGACGAGCATGGTGCTCGACGATGTCGCTGAAAAGCTCGGTGGCAAGGTTGTGCGCCTCCGCGTGGGTGAGCCGGTTGTGGTGGAGTACATCCGCAGATACGGCGGTGACATCGGTGGAGAGGAGAACGGCGGCGTGATTTATCCAGATTGGTTGCTCTGTCGAGATGGCATAATGACTGCGGTCGAGATCGTCAAGTTGCTCGACGGCAGCGGCATGAAGGTTTCAGATTTGGATGCTACATTGCCAAAGTATTTTCAATTCAAACAGAAGGTCGAGTGTCCGGAAAAATTGAAGTCCAAAGTCGCCGCAGCCGTCGCGAAGCAGTTCAAGGGCTACAGGATAGATCGCACCGACGGCCTGCGCGTCATCACGGACGACGGTTGGCTCCTCTTGCGGGCCTCTGGCACCGAGCCGATTTTCAGGTGCTTTGCCGAGGCGAGGAGCGAGGAGCGAGCGAAGGAGCTGGCGAAGCTTGGGATGCACGCTATCAAAAAAGCAGGTGGCTAGAACCAGCTGCGTTTGCCCGGCGTGTATTTGCCGACGATGTCTATCTCGCTTTTGCACTTGGGGCAGTGCTTGTTCTTGAGAGCATATTTCGTGACGTCGAATCCGTAGCGTTCGATGAGCAACTCTCCGCACTTGTGGCAGTATGTGTTGTCGCCCGCGTGCCCTGGGACGTTGCCTATGTATACGTATTTCAGCCCTTCATCGTGTGCGATCTTCAATGCCATCTCGAGCGTCTTGACTGGCGTTGGCTCGCGGTCGGTCATCTTGTGCTGTGGGTAGAAGCGGCTGAAATGCGTCGGTGTGGATGGCCCGAGCTTCTCGACGCTCCACTTGCAGAACTTTCTGATTTCTTCAGCGTCGTCATTTTCTCTGGGTATCACAAGATATGTTGTTTCAAGGTGCACACCACTCTTGACCATCCACTTGCACGTGTCTAAAACCGGTTTCATGCCGCCGGGCACCCCGCATATCTCTTTATAGAAGCGGTCGCTGAACGCTTTGACATCGACGTTTGCCGCGTCCAAGTAGGGGCGGATCTCCTTCCACGCATCCAAATTCATGTATCCGTTCGTCACATAGACGTTGTATAGGCCCTCCTTGTGTGCGAGCTTCGCTGTGTCGTAGCAGAACTCGAACCAGATTGCGGGTTCGATGTATGTGTAGGCGATGCCTTGGCAACCGTAGCGCTTCGTCAGCTCGACCACGCGTTCTGGGGTGATCTCATCGTATGTCACGGTCTCGATGTTTGTCTGCGAGATGGTCCAGTTTTGGCAGTGACGGCACGAGAAGTTGCAGCCGATGGTGCCTATGGAGAAGGCTGTGCTGCCAGGCCAGAAGTGGTAGAGTGGCTTTTTCTCGATCGGGTCTGCGGCCATAGAGGTGATCACTCCATAAATTTGGGTATACAATTTTCCATCCTCGTTTATGCGGCCGCGGCAGAAGCCGACCTTGCCCGGAGAAATCACACAGTTGCGCGGGCAAAGGATGCACTGGACGCGCTTGTCAGGTAGTGCTTTCCAAAATTTAGCTGGTTTCTTCATTTAAACACCAAATTCATTTTTACATTTGGGGCAGCGGATCATAGCACACGAAGAAATCGATTTCGGACAACCGCTGCATGCTGTTATCCTAGCATATGACTTGCTAAACCTGAAGCCGCACTTTGAGCAAATTACGATATCTTGGTGCAAGGTTACTCCAACGAAATTTTAGTGTTCAACGCTTAAATTTACATGTTCTAAATAGGACACCCGCGCGAAACGGTTTTCATAGGCAAGAGATGATGTAAATAGGGGTTTGAAAATGGCTGAAGAAAGGCAGAAGGAAATCGAGCGCAGCGCGGAAGAAATCGTCGAGTCGTTTGCAAAGGTTGCAAAGGGCCTGCCGAGCGAGCGCGAGATGTACTACAGCCAAGAGGCGTACAATGTCGTGCGCCCAGATGGGAAACCTTCGTCGAGCGAGGAGCGCACGGAGTTCAGGAAGCGGTTCATCAAGATAATGCCGACCAAGGACGAGGACGGCAACCTTCGCGTGGAGGTGGCGAAGTGGGTGAAGTGACGAAGGCCAAACTCGATCAACTTCGAAGCGGCGAGCTTTCCCCAGTCGAGAACGTGCAGCGGGCGCTCGAGCGGATATCAAAGCTCAACCCAAAGATAAACGCTTTCATCGAGGTGAACAATGATGTCGTTGCTCAGGCCGAGGTTCTCGAGCGGAAGCTCAAGCGTGGCAAGCGGGCAGGAAAACTGGCCGGATTAGCGATCGGAATTAAGTCGAACATAAATGTCAATGGATTGAGAGCGACATGCGCCTCTCGAACTTTGGAGGACTACGTCGCGGCATACGATGCGGAGGTCGTCAAGCGCGTGCTGGCCGAGGATGGCGTAATCATCGGCGTGAATAATATGGACGAGT
>CAZLQN010000120.1:0-2934 GCA_964561735.1 Hadarchaeota archaeon (SeqCode)
GATGTACTCTGGGGTGTGGATATATTCCAGCTCTTCGCTGGTGGCAGGGCGCGGGCGACTTTGCGCTCTTGTCTGACCAAATACAGACTATGCCCGATCGGTACGCCGATCACCATGAGCGGACAAACAATCACCATGACCATGAGGAAAACGTGCATCCCGGGAACGTCTGCCAAGCGGAGCAAAGTGGCCACAATCAGTAGGGCGAACAGCGCGTAGTTGTAGAGCAAGACGACTTCCTGGTAACCGGGGGTGATCCCATAGGTTAGAAAGGTCATGATTAGAATCGCAAACATTCCCCACCAGACCCCAACCGCGCCGGTGACTATCGCGGCGATTGTGAACAATATGTAAATGGCGATGATGCCGTTGGCGATCAACTTTACTTCTGTTTCTTCCTCTACCATCCGAACACCCGCTTGGTTTACAGTAGATTTTTATGCCGGGTTGTGAATTAAATCTTTGTGGTGCTCTTGCCGGAAAAATACAAGAAGAGCAGGTTCTTCAAGATAAGAAAGGAACCGGAGGAAGAAGAGGCCGAAGAAGAAGTCGAGGAAGAGGAAGAAGCTGGGCCAGAGGAGGCAGCAAAGGGACCGATGAAGGAGGCGGTCAGAGAAGGGGGGGCCGAAGAGGGGCCTGAGGAACCTGAGCGTTTACGACCCTCTTTACCAGCGCCGAGAGAACCAGATCCTCTCAGGCACATAAAGGAGGAGATTTATCGGCTCAATGGGGCGTTGAAAACTCTGGGTGATAAGCTGGACCGCAAGGAGATAAACCAAGAGGAATACGAGAAGAGATCAAAAAACCTGACCTTGATGCTCGCGAATCTTTACGAGAAAAAGATAAAACGTGAGCTTGGAATTTAATGTTTTGCTCCCGTTCACGTTTTCCTCATCTTTCAATTCTTTTATCTTCTATTAGTACGTCTATCGCGGCGTCTACTACCTCTACCGTCATGCCAAGTTCCTCGGCGCATTCCGATTTATCGATTGTCCCTCCATGTAAAATTATGTAGCTGAAAACCAAATCAGCCGGACCGTATCCCAAGAAAACCACCGAGGTCATTATTCCGCTCACGAACAGGAGAATGAAGCCGACGGGGGCCAGCAGGAACGACGCGATGAAGGCACCGGCGATGATGTAGATGATCCCCGCGGCCGAAAGCAAACCTGACCTGCGCATCGATCTCTTCGCTTGGAGGCAGGCAGCCCCCCACGCGATAGCCATGACTCCAAACAGCACCAAGCCTCCCCAAAATAGCAGTTCATTGCTGTAGCGGGAGTAGCTATAGCCATAAGAGGCGTAATACTGAGCCCCCATGCCCACGTACGCCGTTACCGCCAACGCGATTGGCGCAATAATCGAGAAAATCTCCGCGACTTTCCCCATTGACAGTCCATAATTTTTATAAAATCCGTTGAAACCTCTTCCTTCAACTACGCAGCCAACCAAAAGGATGATTGATCCGCCGACGATGAGCGAATGCATGCTGGAGCTATAACGGAGGCTACTAACTAAGTACAGGTAGATGGCGATCATCATGGGGAACGACCCGAGACACGTAATTATCGCGCCGATGCCCCCTCTAAAAAAACCACGCTTGCTGGGCACCCTCTTGGGGGGCGTAGTCGATGTGGCCATATTCTTCACCCAACCTCCCCGCCTGTCAGACCGTCAATTCTCACGGCTCTCGTTTGGTAACGCATAACGTAAATTGGGTAATAAAAGATATTAAATCCCATTATTTCAGAAGTGGGCTCGATCGCCTTGAGGGCATCCCGCAGGTCCTGCTCGCCGAGTTTGCACTCCGCCCTCGCGCCCGAGACGCTTGCCTCCGCAGGCAGCTCGAAGCGAACCTGGTGCTCCAAGCTCGGCAAAGCGAGCTTTTTGAGGAGGAGGTAGACCTTTGCGTGGCCGGCCTTCTCGTATGTGATGAGTCTCAGCCCGCTCAGCTTTTCTATCGCCGTCCTGAGCGCGCTTTCCGACAGTCCCGTTTTCGCCTCGAGGTCGGCCACTGTGGCGCGTTTGGATTTATGTATCTCGATAAGCACTCTGGCGACGGTCTCGCCAAGCCCCAAGAGATCCGCGAACCCCTTCTTCAGCCTGAACCCATTTTCGATTTCGACCGAGTCACCGGTTAAGCCGTCGAGGATGAACGACGAGGTCCTGAAGGACTTCCTGATAATTCCCTTAGCACGTTTTACCTCGACGAATACCAAGGGATGGAGATGCAGCTCCGTGCTCGTCAGCGTCTCCTTCGGGCCAAAAAGACCGAACTTCTTCCGCTTCTTCGTTTCCGCGATCCTCAACACCTCTTCTCTGCTGATTTTTGGGAGAAATGCCCTCAGCTTCGCCTTCGTTGTTACAACTTCGGCGGGCGCCGGTATTGCCAGCGGTGCCGCGACGGGGGCCGCGGCCGCGCGCGCCACCACCTTTTCCTTTATCTCAGACACCTTCCCGGTTGGTTTGGGCAACAGCTTGGGCGTGAAGCCCTTGTGGGTCGTCTCCCTTCCTATCACGCGTATGCGCGCCTTCCCCCTGACGAAGTTGCCGAGCGCGAAGAATTCCCCCGGTTTCAGCTTGGGTAGCTCCTCCAGCTCCGCCCTAGAAGCGAAAAACAAGTTCACGGCCGCGAGATCTGCCTCGGTTGTGAGCTTTCCGATGAGCTGGTTGCCGCACTGACTGAGCACGTTTTTGTTCACGAGGGCGGGTCTCTGCGTCGCTAGCAATAACCCAACGCCGCGTTTCCTGCCTCGTCGGCTTATCTCCTCAATCTCTTTGAGGATCTTGTCTCGCTGGGGGACAAACTTGTCGGCTTCCTCGATTATAAGCAGGTAGGGGGTTCTCAGCTTCGACCCCGCTTCGTAAAGGGCCCCGCAGACGGCTGCAACCGCTGCTTTTTCATCGATCACGTCAGAGACATCAAAAATCATT
>CAZLQN010000121.1:0-2863 GCA_964561735.1 Hadarchaeota archaeon (SeqCode)
TCATACTTTTCGCGAAGGACATAGCAGACGTTATTTCGGCGAAGTTCCGCAAATCTATATTTTTTAACCACCCGCTACTCGAACACTGCCCCTACTCAGCGCTTGTGGCGTACCTCAGCCCGGTGGTGTGGATTTCGTTGCTCGCCGCCGCAAACGCAGTGTTCGGTTTCTGTAAAGATATAGCGATGCTTAAATAGCGGCTATCGCGTCGTCACTTCGCAGCCGCCTTCCGTGACGATTACCGTGTGCTCCGCTTGCGCGACGAAACCGTCGCCGCGCTCCTTCAAGATATGATATGGGTGAAGCGCGCCTACGCCGACGAGTTCTCGAAGAGTCAGTTCGAGCCTGAGCTTGGACATCTGCTTCGCCAGCCACCTCTCCGCGAATGGAAGGCTGCTGTACGACCGCTTGATGGTGTTGAGGAGCTCCCGGGTCATACGCATGCGCACGGGCCTGTCGCGCAGGTAGCGGAAGATGTAGGCTTGCGGCGCGTCCTCCACAAATCCCGCGCCGTCGGTCAAGAATGGTTCCAATGCGATGACATCGCCAACCTCCAATTTTTGCCCCGTGTTTTCATCGACGTTTGGGACGGTTATGCCAGCGTGCAAGTTCCACCTAGATAGACCATGGCCGGTCAGATTTCGGATCGGCTTGAATCCCGAAGCTTTTACAGAATCTTCGATCGCCTTTCCTATCTCTCCAACGTCTATCCCAGGTTTGACCGCCTTGATTCCCTCTTCGAGCGCGCGTTCTACTGCTTGGACCATTTCAACTTTCGCACCGATCGCGATGGTGACAGCAGTATCCGCGATGTAGCCATCGATGTGGGCTCCTATGTCGATCTTGACGAGGTCTCCCTCCTTGACTTGCGAATCATCGTCCGCAGGAGGGCTGTAGTGCGCGGCCACTTGATTTAGCGAAACGTTGCAAGGAAATGCCGGTTTCGCGCCTTTCTGCTTTATCATTTCCTCTACTGTCTCGGCGATGTTAAGTAACGCCATGCCGGGCTTCACCATGGAGCGCACATGCTCCCTGACCTCGGCGACTATCTTGCCAACATTCCGATATGTTTGAAGTTCTTCATCGCTCAGCATACTGGGCCTCGACTAGCTTTTCGTCTGTAGATATTAATAACGTGACATCCCTCTTTTAACTGGGCGAGGTGGGGAGATGGTTGAGGATACATTTCTGACGAAGATGCAGGCGAGGGTGCTTGAGCTCCGTGCGAAGGGCCTCATACAGGCTGAGATAGCTCGACAACTTAAGACATCGCGCGCGAACGTCTGCATCCTCGAGCACAGGGCACGGCGGAACATCGCACGAGCTGAAAAAACGTTGAAGTTGTCCGCGAAACTTCTCGCTCCAGTTGTGTTGAAGATTAAACCGGGCGATGACATTTTGAAAGTGCCCGATAGGTTGTTTAAAGCGGCAGATGCTGCGAAGATTCGAGTCAAGCTCAGCACTCCAGATATCATAGCTAAAATCCGTGAAGGGGCAAGGGATAAATTACACGGTCGGTCGGCAACTCAAAGTTTTGATGTGGTTTTAACATTAGGGGGCGAGTTGCTCATTTCATAAGCAGGCCATGTCTACCCGCTTATAAACTTCCCCAACTTTGATTGTTTTTCGCGTTCGAAACGAAGGTCATCCTCCCCGTAGCCGAGGACCTCCATGATGCGCATGACTGCCGGCAAGACTTGGTTCTCCACGTAGTAGTCCGCGTCGTATTTCATTCCTTTGAAATCATCGACTGGTATCGCTCGCTCGCTTATACTGCCCGTACCTTTAGCCTCGATGTACGCGATTATCATACCCGGTTCTATCTGCACTCCTTTTGCCCTCAGTTTTTTTGCAGCGGCCACGTGCGGGCCTATCGTGCGGTATTGCTCTATGGGCATCGTCAGCTGCGTGTAAATTATCAAGTCGTCCAGATCCACTTTCCCTTCAAAAATGTTTTTCGTGACCTCGCGCACAATTTTTGCCGCTTTTTCTCTGGAGCCGTCGCGGAGTATCGCCTCGAGCACAGCTTCCTGTGTCTTCTTGGCGAGCGCGGCCCAGTCGCGCCGCACGAACTCCAATCCCTTTACGACCATCCTATCGTCCTCACTTATCATCGCGTAGCGTTTCTTTGTGACGAAGACCCCGCGCTTGTAGAATCCCTCGAGCTCGAGCTCGATGATGCCAGGTAAGCTTTCGTTGACTTTTTTTAGAAAATCTGTGGCATCTTTTTTTCTTTTGCCGTTCAGCTTGCAGAATAAGCTGTCGGTGTCGCCATAGATCACTTCCAAGCCTGCGTTCTTCGCCATCTCGATGGTCTTGTAAATATAATTTCTTCCAAAGCTCGTCACGCTTTCCGCGCACTGTTTGCAGTACCAGCGTGCCCTAGGGTAACCGAGCATCCCGTAGAAAGAGTTTGCGATGATCTTGAACGCCCATTGCTTCGCATCGAGCGAGCGGTATTCCCTGCTGTCGCGCTTGTACTTTTTCATCTCTTCTTTCACTTTTACGCGTTCCTTGATGATGCGTTCGAGAGTTGTCGGTATGAAGCCATTGCGCTTTTTGCAGAAGCGATAACCGAGCTCGGGCACAGAGGTAGCTTCGCTCGGCTTGCAGCATTTACAGTCGAGCGTCGATGGATCGATGTGGTGCGTGACGATGATGCTCGGGTACAGGCTTCTGAAGTCGAACACGACGATATCCTCATGCAGGCCCTTCTCAGGCTCCATGACGTAAGCCCCAACATACGTTTCCTCGGCGCGCTCCATGAACTCCTCGCCCACCGGCCGTACCGGCACAAGCTCACCTATCCTAAACGCCTCCGCGATGAGCAGCCATTCGACGAGCTGCCCAGGCGTCATGCGGC
>CAZLQN010000122.1:0-2858 GCA_964561735.1 Hadarchaeota archaeon (SeqCode)
TGTCGAAGATGGCAACTTTCGCACCAGCACCGAGCAACGTTTTCACGAATTCTCTACCAAGTAAACCCATTCCGCCGGTGATGACGGCCACTTTGCCTTCTAAACTAATCAATTTTATCCATTTATCCTTCATTTGAATCCCCCTTCTCTGTATGCGCTGTAAATCAGATCACAAACTTCTCTCACCGCCCCGGCACCACCTTCCTTCTTTGTGATATACTTAGCTACCTTCAACACTTCTTTAACGCTACCCTTGACGGCAACGGGATAGCCGACATGCTCGAGACATTCCAAATCGGGCAAGTCATTACCCACATAACATACCTCTCGTGGGGATAAATTTTGTTCGCGCAGAATATTTTTCAAGACTGCCAACTTGTTCTTGACCGCGGTTATGCAGTCGATTCCGAGTTTAGCGCACCGCCTTTTGACGACGGGGTTGGGCTCGGTAGATACCACGAGCGTTTTAACTGCGATTTCCTTGAGCCTGTTTAATCCCACACCGTCTGATCTCCAACAACAAACCGTTTCCCTGCCATCTTCATTCACGTACACGCGGTTGTCGGTGAACACCCCATCGAAATCGAATACAACCAGCTTCACTTTATGAAGGTCTTTCAGTTTATTTTTAATCGCGGCTTTTTTGTGCATATCTGATTACCATTCCAGCGCTTCTTTGGGAATAATGGTATCTTCTTTTATGTCCTGCTTAGCTACTTTTCCTACCAAAGCTGTAATGTACTTCGGCTTCAAACCGGTACCGGGACATTTCAACGTCAGATCTTCTCTTCCTATGACCTCGCCCGCTCTAATGTCTCGCGTGGCCACGATGCTTTTGGCCAACTTATTCCTAACGGGCCACTCGATGTCCAAGATTCTTTTTTCGCCATCGCCCATCGCCGCTTCAATTTTTCGGATGTTTAGGATCAACTCGCTAAAGCCCCTGGGTTCCAAGGATGCCGCGTGGTCTGGTCCCCGCATAGTGCGATCTAAGGTAAAGTGACGCTCTATAAGACATGCGCCCATTGTAACTGCGGCTAATGAAATAACAAAGCCAGATTTTTCATGCCCAGAATAGCCGACCGGGATGTTATATCTCCCCTTCAGTGTTTGTATCATCCTAAGATTCGCCAGGTAATTGTCAAATGGATAGGTGGAAATGCAGTGAAGCAAAACCACATCGTTTCCATTCTTCCTTATAACTTCCATCGCGTCATCTATCTCTTCTAGGGTGCTCATACCAGTCGAGAGAATGATCGGCCTACCCTTTTTACAAACGTGGTCTATCAGCTGAAGATTTGTAACGTCGAATGAAGAGATTTTAAAAGCGGGGACGCCAAGCTCATCCAGAAAATCTGCACTTTTAAAATCAAATGGGGTCGCGAGAAAATCTATGCCTAACTTGTTGGTGTAATTGAACAACCGATGCAGATCTTCTTCAGGCAGTTCTAACTTTCTGCGGTGCTCGGCGTACGTAGGACCGAAGGAATCATAGGTGAGATAAGGCATATTCGCGAGTTCTTTAGTAAACAGGCTGTCGATGTCTCTCTTTTGGAATTTAACGGCGTCTGCTCCACATTCTATAGCAGCATCGATCAATTTTTTTGCTATTTCGAAATCTCCGTTGTGGTTATTCCCTATTTCTGCCACCACGTAACAGGGATGACCATCCCCAACGTGCTTCCTTCCGATTTTTACTTCCATTTCATTCACCTTCGAGAAACCAAAGGTGAGCGCAATTTAATCCCTTGATTCCTTAGTTTCTTTTTCGCCTAAATATATAAACTAGTTTTGCTATCCTTTCCCCTGATTTGTCATCGGTAAATTGACACACTCTTTCGACAATTTTTCTGCGCCCTTCTTTATCCGATTCGGGGTTAGGGAAAAGTGGAGAAAAAACATTCGGGTTAAAGCACTAGTATCATACTCGGTCATTTGGTAGTTTTCTTGGAATTCGTTGGGGAATGGGTTTATTTAGGAACTCGGAAATATAATAGGGAGTATACAGGTGACAAGAGCCAGCATCATAGTTGTGGCGTTGTAACTGAGAAATCATTAACGAGATACTCAAAAATGGAGTAATAACATGAGAATTTTAGTTACAGGCGGGAGCGGGTTCCTTGGCAGCAAGGTAGTAAAATATGCAAAAGAAAAATTTGAAGTAGTTGCAACGTATTTGACCCACCCAATAAATGAGCGGGGATTCAAGGCGGAGCTTTTAGACACCAGAAATCCGCATCAAACCACCGAATTAATAGAAAAAGACTGTCCAGATGTAGTCGTCCATTCCGCCGCCCTCGCAAATGTAGATTACTGCGAAAAAAATCATGAGGAAGCATGGCTGGCCAATGTTAAAAGCACCGAGAACGTCCGCAATGCGTGCAAAAAAATCGGCTGCAAAATGGTTTACATCAGCACGGCCGGTATCTTCGATGGAAAACAAGCCCCTTATTCCGAAACCGCCCGTCCAAATCCGGTAAATTATTATGGCAAAACGAAACTCGAGGGCGAGTATCTTACTTCGGCATTAAAAGATTACATGATCATTCGCACCACTGTTCCTTACGGGTGGCATCCTTGGAAATTAAATTTTGTCACTTGGATTATTGACAACCTGAAAAAAAACAAACCGATCAGAATCGTGACAGATCAGCGGAATACCCCAACCTATGCGGACGATTTCGCGAAAGCCTTGCTTCGTCTAATCGAGCTGGATAAAAAAGGTATTTTTAATGTGGTCGGACCCACCAGCATCGGCCGATTCGATTTTACTATGAAAGTAGTCAAAGTTTTTAATCTTGACAATAACCTTGTCACTTCCGTAACCAGCAAAGAACTCGCCCAAGTGGCACCAAGAC
>CAZLQN010000123.1:0-2856 GCA_964561735.1 Hadarchaeota archaeon (SeqCode)
ATGTTCATCGCTGGCTCGGCCAAGCGCTAATTATCTCTTGCGCCTTCTTCTAGCCGGCTCGCGTCCCCATCTCTCGACGGATTTGATTCCCCAGTACACCCACATCGGACCGAGTATCGCGCCCACGACTAGGATTGACGCAAGGAAAACCGCTAGGTTCTGGTAGACGCTAAAGCGGTCGGCGCAGAACGCAAAAAAGATTATCAGGAATACTAGCCATGCGACACCGACTACAATGGAAGCTGCAATTCTCGACGCGAGACCGGGCGGCATTTTTTCGGACATCTATTCATCCTCCGGCTGCTCAGCTTGTTTCTGTTCTTCGGCCTTTTCCTGGGGTTGCTCCTTTTCCACTTGCTGTTTCGCTTGTTCGCCTTCCTTAGGCTGCTCCTTCTTCGAGATGAGCTCTAGATAAAGCTTCTTCAACTCCGCGTCCTTCTGCCTCTGCGCTTCTCTCGACGGCTTCGGCAGACTCAGGCTCTCCCCCGCATCCTTGAGCTTCTGCTTGTACCTATGAACCTTCGCGGCCCGCGTGAGCTGCCTCGCCTTTACAGCTTTTGCTCCAGTTTTTCGAGTCATGCGTTCTATCCTCTGTTTCTAGCTTTAAATATCCCTATCACCCACACACTTTTACGTCCCTTCCTCCTTCAACCAGTACTCTGCATCTTTCCTCAACTGCTCGAGCGCGAACCTGAACGACGCATACGACAGCGCATAGAACGTCTTGCCCTGCGATCGATGGGTCGAGATCATCCCGGTCTCGCGCAACGGCTTGAGCGCCGCATAAAATTGGGAAAGCTCCGACGGCTTCTTCAGATCCAACCCGAGCCCCACCGCCAACTCGCTCAAAGTTTTTGGACCCTCACGCAAAAATTTTATCACAATCGCGCCCTTCACTTTCAACAGCTGGCGCTTTGGATGGTTACCATAGCTGAAATCGAGCAGTCTTTTTAGGCCGGTATCAATTTCTTCGGGCATGATGACCAAGTATTTGCTTATAGATACCACAATATATACTTTATGCCCCAAAAATTTGGCTATTAAACACGAATAATGCTAGGAGGTGCCGACTTGCCCGTCCAGTAATTTTGGGTATATAGACTATATACGCGACTAGATCCCCCCCAAATGCCATCTATTTTGAAAAAAAAGCTGCACTAGGGCTCCTTTTACTTTCGCGGCTTTGGTATTATACCAAAATTCTACCCAACTACTAGTCCAGTGACCTCTCTGGAGATCAAATCGGCCTTTTTAAAAAGCTTTTCTGCTAATTGGGAGATATTTTGTGGTTTTTCTTTAATTATAAGCTCTAAATCTTCTTTATAATTATCTAAACGACCCAATACGTGTTTTTTATCAATATCTTCCCTTAATTTTCCCCTGATATCTTTTTCGTATAGGAAATCCAATTTATATTCCAATTCAGACAGTTTAAATAACTCCAATAAGTTCTCAATCACGTTGGCGGCTTCTAGGCCGACTTCTGTCAAAAATACCTGTTTTATTCGCCCCTCTTCGTGAAAATTGACTAATTTTAGCTCTTTTAGCGTAGAGAGAACTTCTAATGTGTGCGCATACGTACTATCGATTTCTTTTGAGATTATTGCTGCGTATAATGGTTTATTTGCCTTTTTTAACGCTAAAATAGCTTTTAATGGCTTTTCTTGGAAAAAGAACTCCGCTATACCTTCCTTCATATCCACCACCGACCATATGTTAGATCTCCGTCCTTATAAATGTATTGTTTTAAGTATTCAATAAAGTAAATATATTATCTAAAGAATTCTTTTTATGATATGTAAAATTCTGGTTTAAACTCACTCTTCGATTTATATTCCCCCAGTTGTCTGAGAAAAGGATGGCTGAGCCCGAGGCAAAAAATTTATCAAGTCGAAAATCGATGCAAAAAGCGCGACCGAAAGAGGTGATCGAATGAAAGAAACGAAGAAACCAAAGATTGTGACCACGCCTCCGGGGCCAAAGGCGCGAAAATTTATTGAGAGGGATAATGCGGTTACCTCGAAATCACTGACGAGGACCGCTCCGCTCGTTGGTGTTGAGGAGGAAGGCGTGTGGGTGAAGGATATAGATGGAAACGTTTTTCTAGATTTTAGCTCTGGTATCGCCGTGACCAACGTTGGACATCGGCACCCACGAGTGGTGGAGGCGATGAAGCGCCAGTTGGATAAGTTGATGTTCATAAACAGCTGCGATTTCTACACGCTCCCGCAGGTCGAGCTGGCGGAACGCCTATTCGAGGTGACGCCTGGCAATTTCAAGAAGCGGGCGTTCTTCTGCAACTCTGGTACGGAAGCCGTCGAGGCGGCGTTGAAGATAGCGCAGTGGCACACCCGCAATTTCTATGTGATAGGTTTCATAGGCGGCTTCCACGGGCGCACGATGGGCTCGCTGCAGCTGACGACGACGAGCGTCGCCGCGCGCAGGCACTTCAAGGGGATGATGCAAGGCGTGTTCCATGTGCCGTACGCCTACTGCTATCGATGTGCGTTCAAACAGGAGTATCCATCTTGTGGCCTCTGGTGTACTAAGTACATCGAGGAGATCTTGCTCAAGAAAGTCGTACCACCAGATGACCTCGCGTGCATGGTGGTCGAGCCGATACAAGGCGCTGGCGGCTACATAGTTCCGCCAAAAGAATACCTTCCCGCGCTCGCTGACATCTGCAAGCGAAACAACATCCTCTTGGTGATGGATGAGGTGCAGACTGGGTTCTGCCGCACGGGGAAGTGGTGGGCATGTGAGCACTCCGGCGTTGTGCCAGATATCATGACGATGTCGAAGGCCATCGCCGCGGGCATGCCGTGCGGCGCTACAATATGCAGATCCGAACTCATG
>CAZLQN010000124.1:0-2822 GCA_964561735.1 Hadarchaeota archaeon (SeqCode)
GTACGAGAACTATCGGGGCAACGGGTAGCGGAGGCTGCGGCGGCTGATGATGAGGTGGGCGTACGGACGGATAATCCGCTACACTATTGAAGAGTGCGCCGAGCAGGGCATCAGAGCCGTGGCACCTGATGAACGATGGACATCGATGACATGCCACCGATGCGGCTCCCGAAACACCGAACGACTGACGCAGTCGGTTGTCTACTGTTGCGACTGCGGGCTGACTTACAACGCGGACTTCAACGGAGCGATCAACATCGGCTCCAGTATTTTGGCAGAGCCTCGGAGTCGACGGGCTGAAGTTGACCCAGCCCCAACCAGCGGTGAATCCCTCGAAGAGAGGGACGAGGCTGGAAGCTCATGCCTTTAGGTGTGGGAGTGGTCACCTACAGTTGGATGTGATAGGGTGCGCGTAGCTGTCGGCTCGACAAATCCCGTGAAGATAAAGGCGGTGAAAAGCACTCTCAGGTGCCTCTCGATCAAAGCGAGCGTGAAAGGCGTCGAAGTGAGTTCGGATGTGCCACACCAGCCCATCGGCCAGAACTCGATAATCAAGGGTGCAGTCAGCAGAGCACGGCGTGCATTGCGCTCGGGAAATTTTGACTTGGGTGTAGGAATAGAAGCTGGGCTTGTGAAGGTCGCAAACGTGCAATCTGGATTTTTGGACGTCGAATGGTGCGCGATAGTCGATAAACGTGGGGCTGTAACATTGGGGCACAGCTCGGGCTTCGAATATCCTAGTGTGGTGATCGAAGCTGTAATGAAAGAAAAAGAGGAAATAGCAAAAGTTATGGAACGACTCACTGGAATTAAAAATATTGGCAGGCGCATGGGCGCGATCGGCTATTTGTCGCGCGGTAAACTCAATAGAATCAAATTCACAGAGCAAGCCGTATTCACGGCGATGCTGCCGCGCATCCGAAAAGAACTCTACGGGTTTGGAAGTAGAAAAACAAGGCAAAAATAGGGCTAATAAGCAAAAAAATAGCTAAATTTAGGCTTAAAAAGCGAAACAGAAAATTTTTAAGCTATAAAAACCATTAGTTAAAAGAGGTTGGCCGAGGAGCTGTGGGGCGAACAGCAAAAAAAGGTTGAGAAAGTGGTATACGTAACTCGGCTCGAGATGCGAGGGTTCAAATCTTTTGGAAATTTCAAGGTAAGTTTACCCCTTGCACCAGGATTGACCGCCATCGTCGGACCGAATGGCCACGGCAAGAGCAACATCGTCGAAGCTTTTCGTTTCGTTCTGGGTGACATGAGCGCCAAGAGCATGCGCGCGGAGAAATTTTCTGATATGCTTTTCAATGGCGGAAAAGGCGGCAGGCCCGCATCGATCGCCGAGGTGTCGCTTCACTTCGACAACGCTGATAAAGTTTTTCCAGTCGATTCAAATGTCCTAACTGTAACAAGGATAGTAAACCGCTCGGGCAATTGCGTCTACAAAATAAACAAAAAGCGAGCTTCACGACAAGAAATCGTCGACCTTCTAGCTCCAATCATCTCGAGCCTTGGCGGTTACAACTTCATCATGCAAGGCGACGTCGACAGATTCATAAAAATGGATCCCATCGATCGAAGAAAAATAATCGATGACCTCGCTGGCGTAGCAGAATACGATGAAAAGAAGGAGAAATCACTTGGGCAATTACAAAAGGTAGAGACAAACTTGCAAACTCTGAGCGCTACACTCAATGAGATCAAGGTACAAATGGAAAAACTTCGAGAGGAGCGAGATCATGCCCTGCGTCACCGTGAGCTAGATACTAAAATTAAACAATCCCGCGCGATGTTACTGCAAATTCAAGAGGATACGTTCAAGCAAAAATTAGCCGGCATCAAGGGGCACATTCAAACTCGCACAAAACAAAAACAAGAATTTTCAGAAAAACTTGATCAAATTGAAGAAGAGATAAAAAACCATGAAAGAAAAGTTAAAGAACTCAACAAACTCATCGAACAAAGTCAGAGTTCAGGAGCTATAGCTGTCGCCAGTGGGCTCCGGGAACGTATAGGCACGCTGACCGAGCTCATGTCTCCAACGAAAAGAGATTACGAACGAATTGAAAAAGATCTCAACGATACCCAAAGGGAACTAGAAAAAATCAGCGGCCCGGCTGGCAAAGAGCCTACGAAGGAATTCGCGCGGCTGTCGTCTGGATTTGACAAACTCAGGCAGGAATTTAGTGCCTTGCTTCAAGATCTCAAGAGCATCAAATCACCAGCAAAAGCTAATGAGGTCCTTGGAAAACTGCAGAGCGTGCTCAATAAAATCAACAACACATTTTCTGAGTTCGACGTGTGTATAAAACAGATAATTGAATCACCAAAAGAAACAGAAAAATTGGAAATTTCACCTTCCCAGCTCAGGACTCGCCTTGCGACACTTGATGGGCAACGCCAGCAGCTCGATCAGAGGCTCAAAGAATACCAGCAAAAGATATCCGAAGCTCAAAAATCGTTGGAATCTGCGACCCGACAAGAGAGCGAGCTGTTGAAGTCCATTCAAAACGCGCGCAAAGAGAGGGATCAGATAGAAAGTAAAGCTAAAAGTCTGGGGCGAAAGGCTAAGCACATCGATGGAGAAATCAAAGCACTTGGTAACGAGATTCAAGGGTATCAAATCGAAGAAAGGGAGCTTCAAGTGCGGCTCCAAACCGCTGAAAAAGAAATTCAACGCTTTAGGATGCGCGTAAAAATTCAATCGGGTATAAACCAAACCAAATTAGAGGAAGATATATCAAAACTCGAGGCTGAAATCAACGCCCTCGGACCAATAAATGCGCGTGCAGTGAGGGACTTTAGAAATACTGAACGCCGCTACA